>DAOVFR010000207.1 GCA_030672805.1 Candidatus Krumholzibacteriota bacterium | reverse complement strand
CGACGGCGGACGTCGGCAAGGTGGGGTTCGCGCCGCCGGATTGTTCTTTGATTACTGACTTGCCGTTCCTCCGCCCGGTCGTCACGGGCAGTCTTGTTATCATCGGGGCAAGCACCGGTGGGCCCCAGGCATTGATGGAGGTGATCCCGAAGCTTCCGGTGGGGCTGCCGGCCTGCGTCATTATCGTGCAGCACATGCCTCCCAATTTTACGCGTTACCTGGCCGAACGTCTCGATGGCCGGTCCCCTCTGAACGTCCGGGAAGCAGGGGAAGGGGATCCGATCGGGCCGGGAGAGATATACATGGCCCCGGGCGGGATGCACCTCTTTCTAGGAGAACGGCTCAAGCGGCCCGTTGTAACGTTTCTGGACAAGAACAGGAACCAGAAAACAGCGTGTCCCTCGATCGATTTCGCGCTGACTTCCTATGCCCCGGTGTTCAGGGAAAAACTGATCGGTGTGATCCTGACCGGCATGGGAAGGGATGGGGCCGCGGGGAGCGTGACGGTCAAGAAGTTTGGCGGGCGCGTCATCTGCCAGGACCGTGAAACGAGCATGATATACGGGATGCCCGGTGCAGTTGCCGGCGACGGCCTTGCAGACAGGGTGCTTCCGCTAGGCGAGATCGCCGGGGGCATCGTTGAAGCTGTCGAACGGGTGGGATCCGGAGTTGCTGTCAATGAACATTAGCGATTACAAGTCACTCTTTGAAGCGGAAGCGAAGGAGGCCCTCGAGGCACTCGAGACCGGGGTGCTGGGGCTGGAGTGCGGGGACGGCGGCTCGTCGTGTATCGACGAGCTGTTCAGGCACGCACACAATCTCAAGGGCATATCAGGGGCGATGGGGTATGACAGTGTCGTGGAGGCGAGCCATGCGATCGAGAACGTTCTGGACGGTGTGAGGAGCGGCCGGATCGCCATTTCCGCCGACGAGACCGACGTCCTGCTTCGCGCCGTCGACCTGCTGCATGTCCTTGTAAAACAGGCGCTGAATGAGGAGGAAGACGAATCCGGCGAAAACCTTCTTCAAGAAGTAATTCGCATACTCGAACCTAGTGTTGAGCGGGCAGCCGGTACGTGCCGGGAGGAAACAGCGGCCTGTCATCCGGGCGTGCAGGCCGGCGTAACGGTACCCACGTTCGGGGAACGTAGCGTGTCGAGTGTCACAACGACCCGTGTCGACCTGGAAACACTCGACCGTCTCATGGACATTGTCGGGGAACTCATCATCAGCAGGATCCGCCTTGGCGGGATCGCGTCGGGAATCGGTTCAAAACCGCTGCTCGACGAGCTGGTCTCTTCCGGGAGACTGATATCGAAAATTCAGAAAGAGGTTATGGAAACACGGCTTATCCCGGTCGGGCAGGTATTCCAGCGGTTCAAGCGGCTCGTGCGGGACACGGCGAGAGAGACGGGCAAGCAGGTACATCTCGAGATCAGAGGGGCGGAGATCGGCCTGGACAGGACGGTCATCGAGAGTATAGCAGACCCGCTCATGCACGTGATCAGGAACGCGGTTCATCATGGCGTCGAAACCCCCGGGGAGCGGCTCGCCGCGGGCAAGTTGGAGTTGGCTACGATCATCCTGAATGCCCGGAGAGAACGGAACTTCGTCACGCTCGAAGTCTCCGATGACGGCCGGGGAATCGACATGAAACAGGTCTTGAAACTCGGCAAGGAGAGGGATCTCGTTCCTCCCTCCATGAGGGAACTGAACGAGGAGGACCTCTGCAGGATCCTGGCCGCTCCGGGTTTCAGCACTTCTGAAGACGTCGACAGCATCTCGGGCCGGGGAGTCGGGATGAATATAGTGAAGAAGGCGATCGATTCTCTGGGTGGATCGATGCGGATACGGAGTGAACAGGGTGAGGGCACGACGGTAACGCTTCACCTGCCGACCAACCTGTCGATCATCAAGGCCCTCCTGTTCTATCTCGGGCGAGAAGTTCATGCCATACCGATCGAGTACGTGAGGGAGACGACGCGCGTCGAAAGCGGTTCGTTCAAGAGCGTGCAGGGGCGTGAGGTTCATGCGACGAAGAAGGGCGCGATCCCGATCATAAAGCCCTGGGAGGTCTTCGGCCTCGCCCCGGACCGCGAGCATACCCGGTTTGTCAAGATCATCATCATCGATACCGGTTCGGGCGAGATCGGGCTGGTGATCAATCATATCATCGGCCAGCAGGATGTTGTCATCAAGGGGCTCCCCGTGCTGATAAGGGGAATCAATGGCATATCAGGCGCTACCATTCTCGGTAGTGGTGAAATCGCATTTATCTGGGATCCAACGGTCCTATTCAAAGGGAGGTTGCTCCATGAGCTCGATAGAGAGGCCATCGTATCTTAAGATTGACGCGTTGAAGGAGATTGGGAATATCGGTGCGGCCCATGCAATTACCGGCCTTTCCAAGCTGCTTCGGAAAAGGATCGATATTTCCGTGACCAGCGTCGATATCATCCCCCTGCAGATTATCTACACGTTGTTCAACGGGCCGGAATCGATGGTTTCTGTTGTGTACATCGAGGGGTACAGCGAGAAATTCAGGGGAATGATGTTCCTGATCTTTCCCCACCCGGAAGCGACAAGGATGGTCGAGATGATAACCGGCAAAACCATCAGGGGCGACCAGATCAAGGATGAATATTCAACGTCTGTGTTGAAAGAGATCGGCAACATCATGTGCGGCTGCTACCTCAATACTCTTGCAACGTTGCTGGGGCAGAAGCTGATGCATTCGGTTCCCCAGATCTCCCGGGACATGCTCGGGGCGGTAATGGATTCAATCCTGATCGACCTGAGTCTCGATTCCGATTGCGCACTCGTGCTGGAGACAGCGTTCACTTTAACGGGGGGACAGTGCAAGGGATTCCTGTTTTTCGTCCCGACATCCGAATCACTGGAAACGATTTTCGAAGCGATTGACATGTAACCGGCAAGAAAGGAGAAACATCGTGAAACCGAGAGTATTGGTTGTAGATGACGCGATA
Organism: Candidatus Krumholzibacteriota bacterium; assembly: GCA_030672805.1. Classification (GTDB taxonomy): domain Bacteria; phylum Krumholzibacteriota; class Krumholzibacteriia; order Krumholzibacteriales; family Krumholzibacteriaceae; genus DAOVFR01. The sequence goes on along the minus strand of DAOVFR010000207.1, from coordinate 1,557 downwards.
TTCATGAGAAAGATGATCAGCGACATCCTTGAGAGTAACGGCATGGAGGTCGTCGGCGAGGCCGACACCGGCTCGAGGGCGGTGGAAAGGTACAAGGAACTCAAGCCCGACCTGGTGACCATGGATATCATCATGCCCGAGATGAACGGTATCGATGCGGTACGCGAGATCATGGCCTATGATTCCAAGGCCAGGATCGTCATGTGCAGCGCCCTCGGCCAGCAGGCGCTGGTTCAGGATGCCGTCGTGTCGGGTGCCAAGGATTTCCTGATAAAGCCGTTCAACCCTTCGCGCGTGATCGAAGTCATAACGAAGATATTGAACCAGGTTCCAACGGCATAGAGCGGTAAGCGAAAGGATCGGACATGCCGAACCTCAGCAAAAAGGAGCGCGATGTCCTTCTGAGCTTCTCTACCAGGGTGGACCGGAACGACTCCGGCGCCCTGAACAACCTTGGTGTTCTCTACTTCAGAAAAGGGATGTACGAGGAGGCGATCGCGCAGTTCAAGGAAGCACTCAAGATCGATTCGAGATTTGATCTGGCCAGGGAGAACATCCGGTACCTGTTCAACGAGACGAATCTCGAGGATCCGGACGTGAGCCGCTGGAGGGAGGAAGTGGAGAAGGATCCGGATAACACCGAAGCGCTTCTCAGGCTTGGAGTGAGTTACCAGAACATGGGGAGATACGACAGGGCGGCAGAGGTGCTGGGCTCGATCGTCGAACAGAATCCCGGCCACATCATGGCCAGGATCCACCTGGGGAGCGTGCTCAAGGCCCAGGGCCTGTACCAGCAGGCGCTCGATCACTACCTGTGCATCAAGGGGGATGTGAAGAACTCGGTGGTATTTCATACCGACCTCGGTGAAATCTATTATAACCTCGGGCGGACGGAGGAAACGGTATCCGAGCTCAGGACGGCGATCAAGCTCGACGCCGATTACTGGAGGAGCCATTTCCTGCTCTCCTTCGCCTACGGTGACGACGGGAACCTGCAGGATGCGCTGGAAGAATCGAGGATCGCCTCACGGCTCAATCCATCCTTTCAGAACACCGAGGCCAACCTTGCGCTTGCAGATTACAGGAAAGGCGGCGATATGGGCGGGGATGGGGCGAAGGGAATTCCGAGCCTCGAGAGCACATCGTTCACGCTCGGAATCGCCTACCGCGAGCGGGGATACTTCAAGGAAGCACTGAATGAATTCAGCAAGGCGCTCCAGGAAATGCCGGACAAGGACCGTGTTTATGCCGAGACCGGAAAGGTGCACCTTGCAGGGGAGAACTACGACAAGGCGATGCTGACGTTCCTCAAAGCCCTCGAGGCCAACCCGGAGAACGCCGAAGTATACAGGTTCCTGGGAAGCATCCATCATCTCGCAGAGAAATACAACCTGGCCGCCGCGAGCTACCTGCAGGCGTTCCGGCTGAACTCGATCGATGCAGACACGATGAATAACCTTGGCGTACTGCTTTACCAGGTGGGTCTTCTAGAAGAGGCGGAGCGGATGTTCAAGCAGGGACTGAACCTAAAACTCTATCACGCGGAGCTGAACTACA
>DAOVFR010000167.1 GCA_030672805.1 Candidatus Krumholzibacteriota bacterium | reverse complement strand
TAGGGACGCAAATCCTCAAGATCACCGATACTACCTTCAGGGACGGGCACCAGTCGACGCTGGCGACGCGGCTCCGTACGGAAGATATGCTCCCCACCGCCGGGAAGATGGACGAGGTGGGATTCCACTCGATGGAGGTGTGGGGAGGCGCAACGTTCGACGTTGCGACCCGGTTTCTCAACGAAGATCCGTGGGAACGCCTCATCGATCTGAAGAAACGGATCAGGAATACACCGCTGCAGATGTTGCTGCGGGGGCAGAACCTTGTCGGTTACAGAAACTATGCGGACGATGTCGTCGAGGCCTTTGTCGAGCACGCCTCCGATGCGGGCATCGATATTTTCCGAGTGTTCGATGCTCTTAACGATGAGCGGAACTTCGATACGTCATTCAAGGCAATCAGGAAATGCGGCAGGCACATCCAGGCATCACTGTCCTATTCCCTGACGGGGGAACGTCTCGGTGGAGAGGTGTTCAACCTTGAATACTATGTTAACAAGGCACGGATCCTCGAGGATATGGGAGCCGACTCTCTCTGTATCAAGGATATGGCCGGACTGCTCAATCCCTACGATGCATTCGAACTGATATCCGCATTGAAAGAGGCCGTGGCGATCCCGATACAGCTTCACTGTCACTATACGAGCGGTATGGCTTCCATGACGTACATGAAGGCGATCGAGGCCGGCGTGGATGTCATCGATTGTGCGCTGGCTCCGTTCGGTTTGAGGACCTCTCAACCGGCTGTCGAGCCGATTGTAGCCGCACTGATCGGAACGGACCGGGACCCCCGGTTGAACCTTGAGAAGCTGTATGAACTGGGTGCATACATTGAGTCCATCGCGCCGAAGTACAGGCAGTTTCTCAACACGACACGCATGGCGGTCATCGATACCGGGGTGCTCGAACACCAGATCCCCGGTGGTATGCTTACCAATCTTGTGAGCCAGCTCAAGGAGGCGGATGCGCTGGACCGCATCGAAGAAGTGTACGAGGAGCTTCCCAGAACGCGCAGGGAGCTCGGGTATCCGCCGCTTGTGACACCGACGAGCCAGATTGTCGGGATACAGGCGGTTCAGAACGTTCTCTTCGGACGGTACAAGATGATCAGCGCGCAGGTGAAGGACTACGCCTACGGGCTGTACGGAAAACCACCCGTTCCGATGGATCGGAAAGTCCAGAAATTGGCGCTCAGGGGATACCCGCGGGGGGAAAAACCGATAGAGTGCAGGGCTGCGGATATGCTCGAGCCCGAACTTGATAAGGCCCGTGAAGCTGTCAAGGGACTGGCCAGGAATGAGAAGGACTTATTGACTTATGCGCTGTACCCGACGACGGGTCTCCGTTTTCTCAGATGGAAGTACGGTATCGAGGAACCGCCACCGGAGGTGCGGTCGAAAACTCTCGATGACGTAAAACGGGAAGATGAACTGATCGAAAAGGCCCGCACGGGATTGCTTGCCGAGAAAGTTAAAGGGGAGGTTCCGCAGAAGGGAACCGGGTTGCGTTCTTTCAATGTGTTCGTCGGCGGCGAATACTATAACGTGGACGTCGAGGAGGTCGGCGGGAAGACCCGTATCAAATCGGTCAGCAATACGGCGCCGATCGTGAAAAAGGAAACAAAGCGGGTCAGGAAAAAGGAAGAGAATAAAAAGGAATCTCCACGCAGCGCCAAGCGCGGGGAACCCGCGGGAGTCCCGGAAGGAGAGATGTCGATTATCGCTCCAATGCCCGGGATGGTTGTCCAGTTCGAGATAAAGGAGGGCGACCGGGTCGAGGAAGGCGATGTCCTGGTGATACTCGAAGCGATGAAGATGCAGAACAGCCTCACTTCCAATGTTGCGGGCACGATCAAGTCCCTCAAGGTTGTGCCGGGGACCTCCGTCGAGAAAAATCAGGTCATTCTGACTATCATACGATAACAAACCATTCATTTTTTCATAACTTCTTGTTATTATGATAGATAGCGATACCACTTGACATTATACGCAATTTCTGATTAATTTCATTATAGTAATTTCCCGGAGCAGCATCAGGAGGTAAACATCCTGAATATAAAGAAGTTACGTTCCTACTCGGGACTTGACAGATATCAAGGGGAAATCCTCCGTTCGAGACCGTCCGGGGGTATTACCATCGCTGTCTGCACCGGGACCGGCTGCCGTGCAACCAAATCCCTCGACGTTTACGAGGCATTCGAGAGGGAACTCAAGGCCAGACGCCTCCTGAAACGGGTATCGCTGAAGGCGACCGGCTGCCACGGCTTCTGCGAGAAAGGGCCGCTCGTTCTCCTCCAGCCGGAGGGGATACTGTATACAGAGGTAGGCCCGGGCGACGCTGCCGAGATCGTCGATAAAACGATTGTTGGCGGTGAGGTCGTGAAACGGCTCCTGTACAGAGATCCGGTGACGAAGAAACGGATCGTGCATGAGCAAGAGCTTCCATTCTTGCGGAAACAGCAGCGTGTTGTATTCGGAGACAACACGCGGATCCGTCCCGATGACATCACTGATTACATCGCAATCGGAGGGTACCAGGCCCTGCGGATCGTGCTCGAGGACTGGACGCCGGTGAAGGTTATCAATGCGATCATCCGTTCGGGTCTGCGGGGCAGGGGAGGTGGAGGGTTCCCCACGGGGATCAAATGGCGGTCGGCGCGAAAGGCGAAACAAAAGGAAAAATACGTTATCTGCAACGCCGACGAGGGGGATCCGGGGGCTTTCATGGACAGGAGCATCTGTGAGGGAAACCCGCACCGTATCATCGAGGGCATGATCATCGGCGCCTACGCCGTGGGGGCCGAAAAGGGGTACATCTATGTCAGGAAGGAATACCCCCTTGCTGTCGAGACGCTTTCGACGGCGATCTCGCAGGCCCGTGACTGCGGGTTTCTCGGCGGGAATATCCTGGGCAGCGGCATGATGTTCGATATCACGATTTCCCGGGGCGCCGGGGCTTTTATTTGCGGTGAGTCAACCGCGCTGATGGCCTCGCTCGAGGGCAGGGTCGGAGAACCGCGCGCGAAATATATCCATACAGTCGAGAAGGGTCTGTATGACCGTCCGACCGTTCTGAACAACGTCGAGACCTGGGCGAATGTTCCGCATATCATAAGCAAGGGTGTTGAATGGTTCACGTCAATGGGGACCGGGGATGTGAAGAGTGATCCGTGGGGAGGCAGTATGGGCACCAAGGTCTTCTCGCTTGTCGGCAACGTCAATAACACGGGGCTTGTCGAGGTGCCGATGGGCATGACACTGAGAGAGATCATCTTCGATATCGGCGGCGGCATTCCGAACGGCAGGAAGTTCAAGGCGGTCCAGACGGGAGGTCCCTCCGGCGGGTGTCTTCCCGAATCGATGCTCGACCTTCCCGTCGATTTCGACCGCCTTACAGAGGCGGGATCGATGATGGGGTCGGGGGGTATGATCGTCATGGATGAGAACACCTGCATGGTGGACATGGCACGGTACTTCATAGACTTTCTCAAGGATGAATCGTGCGGGAAATGCCTTCCGTGCCGGGAGGGCCTGCGGGCGATTCTCGAGGTGCTGACGAGGATCACCGAGGGGGAGGGAAAAAGGGGGGATATCAAACTGCTCGAGGAGATCTCGCGGACCGTGGCCGATACGTCGCTGTGCGCGCTCGGAGGATCCGCACCGAATCCGGTGCTCAGCACGATCAGGTATTTCCGGGACGAGTACGTCGCCCATATCCGCGATAAGAGTTGTCCGGGTGGTACCTGCAGGGCGCTCGTGCATTACCGGGTCATTCCCGAAGCGTGCACGGGTTGTACCGCCTGCGCGAAGGTCTGTCCCGTCGACTGCATCAGCGGGGAGAAACGTGCGGTGCACGCGATCGACGAGACGAGATGCGTCAAGTGCGGGGCCTGCTACAGTGTATGCAGGTTCAACGCGATAGAGAGGTGACGCGGCTTCTCCCGGTGGGGGGCGATATGGTGCGGGACACGGAGCATGAACTGATGGGAATCATAGAAGATATGCTGTCGGTGAAAGAGGGGCGCGGCCCGAACGGCAGGGTTATCAACGAGATACTCGACCGCAACGGGAACGATCCGACGCGTATCGTCGCGATATTGCAGTGTCTTCAGGACAGGTTCGGGTATCTGCCCCGGGAAGAACTGTACCTGATATCGGATCTTCTCGGCCTGCCGATGAATCGTATCTATCACCTTGCAACCTTTTTCAAGGCGTTCAAGCTCACACCTCCGGGACGTAACACGATCAAACTGTGCATGGGCACCGCGTGTCACGTGAGGGGAGCGGGGGTGATCAAGGACGCTATCGAGAGATATATCGGCGTATCGGTCGGTGGGACGACGGCGGATTTCAGGTTCTCCTTCGAAACCGTCCGCTGCCTCGGCTGCTGCGGACTGGCCCCCGTGATGACCGTTGGAGATACTGTTCACGGCAAGCTCGAGCCATCGATGATTCGGAAAGTGCTGGAGAAATACCGGTGAGATACACGATCAACGGAAAAAAGAGGACGGCCCGGGGGAAAATGACCGTGCTGGAAGCAGCACGCAGCGCCGGTATCGATATCCCATCGCTCTGCGACAACGATTACCTCGAACCGTACGGGGCGTGCAGGTTGTGTGTCGTCGAGGTCAGGGAGAAGGGGAGGAAAGGATGGCGCGTCGTGGCATCCTGTCTTTACCCGCTGAAGGAGGGGCTCGAGATCAGGACCGACTCAAAGCTGATACTTCAACACAGAAAACTTCTCGTCGAACTCATGCTCGCACGGTGTTCCGGCAACCGGTATGTCCGCCGGCTGGCGAAGCGGTTTGGCGTCAAACGGCCGAGGTTCGGCGGCGGGGACGAGGACTGTATCATGTGCGGGCTATGCGTGAGGGTCTGTTCGGAGATCGTCGGCGCAGCGGCGATCGGTTTCTCGTCGAGGGGTATCTCGCGAAAGGTCGAGACACCCTTCGGGATCGATTCATCGAAATGCATCGCATGCGGGGCGTGCACCTATGTATGTCCCACGGGTGCGATTAACATGGAGTACGAGCGCGTTATCGAGTTGCGTAAAAATGAGAAGGAACACATGTGCCGTTACACGCTGATGGGGTTCCTCGACGAAGCTGTCTGCATGCTGAACTACGAATGCGCAAGATGTGAGGTCGACCAGCGAATGAGAGACAGGTTCGACACGCACCCCGCCTTCGCGATGCATGGACGTCTCCGGGGCGCAGCTGCGGCCGGGCGTGTGAAGCGAACCGGCAAAAAAGGTGTGAAGTAACGGATGGGCACGGACAGGGAAAGGATCGCGGTACGGATACCGGGGGAGAATCGATCATGGGAACTCGTACCTCTAGAGGCGTCACCGTGTACGCTGGCGTGCCCGACAAGGATCAACGTTCGGGGGTACGTGACCCTGATCTCCGACGGCAGGTTTGCAGAGGCCCTGGCGTTGATACGCGAGCGGAACCCGTTCCCCGGGGTCTGCGGCCGCATCTGCCCGAGGCCGTGCGAGGCCGCGTGCCGGAGGGGCCGTTTTGACGAGCCGATCGCGACATGCGCACTCAAGCGGTTCGTGTTCGACCTCGAGATGAAGCGCGGTATCGACCCGGCCGTGCCCTCGACTGTTTCCCGCAGCGAGAAGGTGGCTGTTATCGGGAGCGGTCCCGCCGGTCTCACCGCTGCGTACGATCTCGCGAGGCTCGGCTACCCGGTATCCGTCTTCGAGGCGGCCGATAATCCGGGCGGAATGATGAATCTCATCCCGGGTTTCAGGCTTCCCGCCCGGGTCGTCAAACGCGAGGTCGAGGCGATCCTCGATACCGGCATAGAACTTTTCACGGGACGGACCTTCGGACGGGATATCACGTGGCGGGGTTTGCGGCGCAAGGGGTACAAGGCTCTTCTTCTCGCGACGGGAGCATGGGCCCCGGACTGGAAAGACGGTTTTCGAGAGCGGCCTTTCGTGTTGCATGCCCTGGATCTGC
>DAOVFR010000124.1 GCA_030672805.1 Candidatus Krumholzibacteriota bacterium | reverse complement strand
CCTGTTGTCGTGGGAGTATTCAACACTCCGAACTATGCCCATGGCGTGGATGTCGCTGGCAACTACGTATACCTTGCAGATAATAACAACGGCATGTATGCGATGCGGGTTTTCCAACGTACGATAGATACGGCTAGCGATACCGGTAGGTCCCTGGCCGTCAACGATGTCAAGCGTGACATCTTCAAGGTGAGTTTGTCTTCTGCCGAGACGGGAACAATCAACTGGTCGGTGAGCGCTGACAGCGGGTTGAACTGGGAGTCAATCGTACCGGGAGCGGGGTGGCATTCCTTCACCCATACCGGACGCCAACTCATGTGGATGTCCCGGCATGTTTACGATCTCGAGCAGCCGGATGTAAATCCGACCTGTACCGCCCTGGATATTGCATGGCTTTACCGTTTCGCGGTAATCGACTCCATCGTAGATGTCCCGAACGACCAGGGACGCAAGGCAAGGATCGTCTGGACAAGAAGCTCTCTCGATGAAATCGGCGGCTGCCCGCAGATCACCGAGTATGCGATCTTCCGAAAGATCGATTGGGACCTGGAATCCATCATCCTTCCAGAAGGAACCGGGAACAAGGAAGTCAATCCGGAGATACTGCCTGGCGATCAACGGGATGTACTTGCCTACCCGCCCGGTGACTGGGACTTCATAAAAACAGTCCCTGCCGACTGCGAGGAGTACTACTCGGCCGTGGTCCCAACCCTGGCGGATTCCACCAAATCGAAGGGGATGTACTACACTACATTCTTCGTCAGGGCGCGGACCGGGACACCCGGTATCTACCATGATTCACCCCCTGACAGCGGCTACTCGATCGATAACCTCGCACCGCATATCCCGGAGTGCCTTGCAGGTCAGCAGATGGGGGATGATATCAAGATCACATGGCGTCCAAACAGGGATGAGGATCTCTGTTACTACGCCCTGTACGGTGGTTCCTCGCCGGACTTTATTCCAGGCGAAGAGAATCTTCTAACTGTAACTACCGACACGGTGGTCATTGATTCAACCTGGTACTTCCCTGGAACTGACTTTTATTACAAGCTCTCCGCATTCGACTTCAACTGGAACGAAAGTGCCTGGGCGCTGCTCAAACCGGATGATGTGATCGCCACACTTCTTCAGAGCTTCTCCGCCCTGTTCAGGGAATCCTTCATCGAGATCGCCTGGCGCCTTAGCGATATCGATGAAGGGGTCGAGTTCAACATCCTGCGTGCCGAGGTTCCCGACGGGGAGTTCGAGAAACTGCCGGCACCGGAGATCGAAAGGGAAAAACTCGCATTCACATTCAGAGACAGGGGCTGCGAGCCTGGAACGGCCTACCGCTACCGCGTGGAAATAAAATACGATTCAGAGCGGAGGGTCCTCTTTGAAACCGATATCATCTCGACACCAGCCCCGCCCCTTACCCTCTTCCAGAATCATCCCAACCCGTTCAACCCTTCAACGACGATACGCTACTACCTGCCCTTTGAAAGCAGGGTGATCCTGGATATCTACGACGTCTCCGGACGGCGGATCGCAAGACTCCTCGACAGGGAGCAGGCAAAGGGGTTCCGCACGGTGAACTGGAACGGAGTAGATAACCTGGGCAACCCGGTAAGCTCGGGCATCTACTTCTACATGCTGAGAGCCGGGAAGGAGAGGATCACCAGGAAAATGGTTCTCCTGCGGTAATACATGTCTCTTCAGAGAGAACAGGGTTCAAGAACCCGGCTGTCAAGTTCCGTGAGACCTGGCAGCCGGGTTTTTTCTCTGGTGCCTTGGATCCGTGGTAAATCCGATCAGGGAGCGGAACTGGCAATAAGTGTAAAGTAGAGCAGCGACGCCAGACCGGCGGGGATGAGGTAATACGAGAAACGGTGGAGTCTGCCCCTGCTGAGGACGCTGATGAGCAGTCTCAGGGCGACCCAGCCCGCGAGGAACGCCACGGCTGCCCCGATCACCAGCCCCACCAGGTCACCTGTATTGATTGGCGCCGTGTTCGCGTGCAACTCGAGAATGAGGGCGCCGATTATGGCGGGAACGGAGAGGAGAAACGAGAATTCAGCCGCCTGCGCGTACCCGAGCCCGAGCAGCATCGCGGTCGCTATCGTCCATCCGCTTCTCGAGCAGCCGGGCAGGATCGCGACGGCCTGCGCCGCGCCGATGAGAAGCGCCGTCCACCACCACATGCGCCTCTCCCGCACACGGACCTTCGAGAGGAAAAGATATGCGCCCGTTATCATCAGAAAGACCGACGCCAGGGCGGGTGCGTCAAACGCCGTAACGATCGTATCGTGCAGCAGCAGTCCCACCGCCGCGGCCGGAATGCTCGCCACGATGATCATCCCGGCAAACCTGATATCGCCCGCCGTGTCGTCACCTGGCTTCATCCCCGACCTCACGCACCGGGCAAACGATGTCACGATCGAGACAACCCTTTTCCGGTACACGAGCAGCACCGCGCCCAGCGTGCCGATATGCACGGCCACCTCGAAGACGATCCCTCCCCCCGGACCCTCTCCCCGGAAACCGAGCAGTGTGCCGACGATGACGAGATGCCCCGACGAACTCACCGGAAGAAACTCGGTCAATCCCTGGACGACGGCGAGAAGGATGATCGTAACGATGCTTGTACTCATGTTCCGCCCCTGCGGCTACCAGCGTTTTCCGCCAAATAGAAAGGCAAGGATCCCGAAAAACATCCCCGACTTGAGCAGTATGCTCACCAGGCCGGGTTTGCGCCTCCGGTATGTCAGCAAAGCCGAGACCGCGAGGATCGGAACGACCGTCAGCAATATGACGATTCCGTAACCTTTCCCATACATGCCGAAAACATAGGGCAACGGAAATCCCAATGCGAGTAAAATGAACAGGACCGTCGCCGCGGTGCAGGCCGCTCCCGTCCCCGAAACGATCGGCACCGTCCTCGCGCCGCACGCGAGATCGCCCTTTATATCCTCACAATCCTTGACCAACTCCCGACCGAGCATGAAGAGAAAGGTAAAGCAGGCCGGCGCCACACCCCTGGATATATCGCCGCCGGAGAGAGCCCCGAGTAGGAACCCGGACGCCGATACGGCCGAGACGAGCAGGTTGCCCACAAGATACATCCGCTTGAACCGCAACGAGTAGAGATGGAGCAGCACGGCCCACGCGGCTATCCAGGCGGCCTGCACGCGGGGAATGCGCAGAAGGAGAACGATCAGCACGGCGAGGAGCACGCCGTAGAATGCACGGACCGTCACGGCAGACAGGGCGCCCGACGGGAGGGGTCGTGCCGGCCTGTTGATCGTGTCGATATCGAGATCGCAGATATCGTTGATCGTGTATCCCGCCGCCGCCGCCGTGGCGATGCCGGCAAGCAGGATGTACGGGCGCGGGCCGGAACCGGCAAGGTACCAGCCCACCGCTGATGAAAAAACCGCCGCCGCCACGTTGTGCGGGCGGACGACGAGCATGAGATTGAAGAGTATCCGCATCAGAGATCCAGGATCAGCTCGATGAAGGCGAACCCTTCCGTTTCGTCCTCCCCGCCTGCGCTCGTGGTTCTCCACCCTCCACCGGCGGAAAAGGTCGAGCCGCCGCTCAGGTCAATCGATTGCAGGAACAATATCTCTTTCTCCGTGACAACGTCCCCGCTGGGAAAAGGCGGATCGGGATCCTCGATCCTGTCCCACTCGCGCAAGCTGTTCCCCGAGCCCCGCCTTACCATGGACCCGGCGGCGCTGACAATGACACGGCGGTGCACCGGCAAGGATACGCGGAAACGCCACCTGTCCGAATCGGGACCGAGAGAAGATCCGATGAGAGTATTCACCGCGGGGTCGCCCTGTCCCGTCACGTACCTGGTTCTTGAAGGGTCCTTGTGGGCATAGGTGAAGATGTCGATGTACGTGTATCCAACCTCGACCTCGATCTCCCGTCCTCCCCACCCCAGCAGGGCCTCGGCAGCAACGTCGAAGCCGAGCCTGTCGGGAGCGGGCGGATCGCACTCGTACTGAAAATCGTCGATGAGGAACTCGCCATACAGCAGCAGTCCGCTCATCACCGGAACCTTCCAATCGATTGACCAGAGGATGTTGTCGTCCCCAAGCTCGTTGTACTGATTCGAATAGAAAGAACCGACCGGCAGCAGGTACGCGAATTCAAAATCCCTGCCGGTGTACAGGACGGTTTCCCCGATTCCGAGGTAGATACCCCGGGGAAGTCGTACGGTGAGACGGTGTCCCGCCAGCCGCCTGGGAAACAGGGGATCGAGCACGGCATGCACCATGTGAAGGCTGAACCTTCCGATGGAAAACCGGGCGGCAAGGTGGTCGATCGAACCCGCCGTCCGTGACATGAGCAATCCCTCGCCACGCCCGCTTCCCCAGTGAAGATAATCCCTGCCGATCGTCAAACTCCACATACCGCCCCGTAGCGAGATGTACGCGCGCTCGTACTCGGCAGTGAGCCCGCGGAAGCTTTTTACACGCGGGCCTGGTTTCTGCTTTCTCCGGTTCAGTTCCCGCTCCGGCGCGATCCGCAGCCGGTACGTTGTCTCGAGTGTGAGCCGGTCGCCGATATCGAAAAGCATCCCCGGAACGAGAAGACCGTCCGCCTCACCCTTCTCGCTGTCCGCTGTTTTCAGGATCGCCCCGCCCGCGGAGAGATCGAACGCGAAGAACCGTTTCCCCGCACGGTACAGGTAAAGCGGGGAATCCTCCCTTGCAGCCGGTTTTCGCGACATGCCCTGGAACTCACTTCTCAGCCTGTCGAGAAGGAACTCCTGCCGGTCCGTCAGCTCGATCCCAGCCCTGTCCACGTTATTGAGAATACTGTTGAGGTAGTACTCCACATCGCTGCGAGAGTAGGGAAGCGTCGGCTCGAGATGAACGACCCCTATAAGTTCGAACGTTCGCAGGGCCGGGTAAACCCAGCTCTCCGGCGGGATCGATTCGTTGGACGCGAATGCGCCACCGGCCAGCACGAGTAAAAAAACACCGGAAATGACCAGTCTTTCCGGGATTAACGGTGGAACGAACCTTCTTCTCATCGATGTCCCGTGATACATCAGGTGACCCGTGACACATCCCGCAGTCTCGCCGGCGAATTCATCGCGGCAAGCCTGTAACACTCACGGGCCTTTACCTTGTCGTCCTGTTTCTCGTACGTGATACCGAGACTGAAATAGACCTTTGAATCATCGGGATTGATCTCGGTGACCCGCTTGTAATACTCCTGTGCCTTCCATGGCTCTTCGAGCTTGTTGAAGCATTCCCCAATGTAGAAAAGGATCGTCGTGTTGCCGGGGTTGAGTTTCGACGCACTCTGGAGATACTTGATCGCCTTGTTGTACAGGCCCTTGCGGTAGTAGAGGAACCCAAGATAGAACAACGCGTTTACATTGTCGCCCTCGAGCTTCAGGATTTTTTTGAATTCCTCCTTGGCATCGTTGTAATGCCCTTCCTTGATGAGGGCTACGCCGAGGTTGTAGTGTCCCTCGATGCAACTCTCGTCGAGTTCGATTCCGATCCGGAACTCCTTGATCGCCTGCTCCCTGTCTCCCTCCTCACCGTACAGCGCCCCGAGATTGAAATGGGCTTCGGCGCTCTTTGGATTGTACTGAACGGCCTTCCGGAACTGCTGCAGTGCGGCGTTCCTCTTTCCCCTGAGATCGAGAATGTACCCCAGGTTCGTATACGACTTCGAATGCATCGGATCGATTTCTATCGCCCGCCGGTACTGCTGTTCCGCATCGTCGTACTTGTGGTTCTTCGTGAATGCGACTCCGAGGCGGTAGTAGCACTCGGGGTTTTCCGGCTCCTTCGAAATAGCCTTCCTGTGCAGCTCGATCGCCCGATCGAGCTGCCCCTTCAACTCGAACAATCGTCCCATCCTGTAGAACGGCAGGGCAATCGTGTCATTTATCTCGTGGAGTTTACGATACCCCTCGCGGGCCTGTTCATAACTCCCGATCCTCTCGAGCAGCAGGCATGCCTCGTAGATCGTCTCCTCGTCAACACCCTGCTGGTCGAGCATCACACGCAGCGTCCGCTCGGTGCCTTTTGAATCCTTCCTGTTGAGGAGATACTTTGAGAAATCCAGGATCTCTTCAGGTGTGGCTTCTTCCTTCTCGAGTCTTTTCCTGAGTCTTGTAACTTCCCTGCTTTCTCCCTTAGCTTCCGAGCGCGTCAGTTCGAAGAGCTTGTCCCAACGCAGCGGCATTGAACGCCCCCCCATGTAAATCATCGAGATGTATTGCTGTTTTGAAGGCTAGAACAGGGTCATCGGCATGTCAAGGCCAAATGTCACCATACAGTTATGCGAATGTGTGTTCCGTGTGTTCCCGGGGAAAGTACGCGGCCGCGGCTCACCACATCAGACGGCGTCCGTAGTAGAACGGGTAGGGCGTTCTGACCTGGCTGTACTGGATCCGCAGCATAAGGGAATCGTTCGGGCGGTAGGTTAGATCGAGGTTCGGAATGAAGAATTCCGGCACCTCGTTCGTGTTCTGACCGGTCAGTGTCGAATGAATTCCGATATCCCACCGCAGTGTCAGCGATGAACTCAAGCGGTAATCGAAATGCCCTATGTAATATCCCGTACCGAACGATCCGAACGCGTTCGAGGAAAAGAACGAGAAACCAACAGAGCTGTGGAAATGAAGTCCCGGCAGGTTCAGGAACCCATCGTTGCGCTGTATGTTCAGGTAGTCGAAGAATACACTCTCCTGTTCATATTCGGTCTGGGCCGATACGTTTCCCGGTACAACGGCAAGGGCGGCAAGGATAATCACGCATGACAGTTTGGAGATCATGACTTCGGCTGGTCCTTTTTCGAGAGAAGTTTCTTGATCGTCTCTTTCAGTTCCGTCAGGTCCATCGATTTCACGATATACGCGTCGGCTGCCCATGTCTGGAAGTTGTCCTTGTAGACGGAGTACGCGGAGTTGATGATGATGGGAAGATTCTTGTGGCGCTCGACGATCTGCACCAGGCAGTCTATGCCGCTTTCCTCCTTGAGTTTGATATCAAGAATGATCAGATCCGGCAATTCATCGTCAATCGATGCGATCGCTTCGTCGATCGTGGCCGCGGATACAGTCTCGTAGCCTTCGCCGGCCAGCTCCTCGCTGTAAAGTTTCCGTACGTTCACCTCGTCGTCGACGATTAGTATCCTCTCCATACCGGCTCACTCCCGATAAAAAACCGCGATTCGCAACGAACCCCGGTTATATATTCGTCATTGTTTCGGAAACGGTCAAGTACTTTTTGATTCGCGAAGCAGTTCTATCCCACCTTGATCTCGACGATAATCTTTACCGGGACCTCC
>DAOVFR010000144.1 GCA_030672805.1 Candidatus Krumholzibacteriota bacterium | reverse complement strand
CTCGTTCTGCTTCATAGCGCTCTGCAGGGCAGCTGGTGTCCCGGCGCGTTATGTCGGATCCCTTGTCGTCCGTGGTGACGATGCAAGCTACGACGATGTATTTCACCGCTGGTGCGAGATATACCTTCCCGGCTATGGGTGGGTTCCGGTAGATCCGAGCAGGGGAGACCGGGATTGGCCCGGGGACCAGTGTGAAGCTTTCGGCGCTATTTCGAACCGATTCCTCGTTACGACGGAGGGCGGTGGAAATTCGAAATATCTCGGTTGGGGATACAACTACGACAGCAAACTGGAATCTTCGGGGAAATGCCGGATCAGTATGGAAAACATGGCAGAATGGGAACCCGTGACCGGCGATGAATAACAAGTCCCGCCCTTTACGACTGGCATGAACGGCTCCGACCCTGTTTATCCCTTGATACAGATCATGGGTTTCAGCCTCACGACACGTTTATTGACGCCTGCGCCTTCCATGATGGCCACGACCCTCTCTACATCCTTGTAGGCGCCCGGCGCCTCCTCCGCAGCCCCCCTCTTGCTGTGAACCCTGATGATGATTCCTTCCCCGGCGAGGTCCCTGATTACCGTCTCGCCACGGTACTGCCTGAGCGCCTGTTTGCGCGACTTGAGACGTCCCGCTCCATGAACTGCGCTTCCAAACGTTTCGTCCATCCCCTGTTCCGTCCCAACGAGAACGAACGAACAGGTGCCCATGGTGCCTCCTACCAGGACCGGCTGGCCGACCGGGCGGTACCTGCCGGGAACCTCCCTCCTTCCGGGTCCGAACGCTCTCGTCGCGCCCTTCCTGAGAACCAGCAGCTTTCGCATCACGCCATTCACCTCGTGCCGTTCGAACTTCAGATTGTTATGACCCACTTCGTACAGCATTCCAATCCCGCTGTCGCCAATGGCGAACTGCTCCTTGAAGACGTTCCTTACGAGTCCGCCGATTGCCTGCCGGTTCGCGAATGCGCAGTTGATCCCCGAATTGACGGCGGCGATATACTGTTCGCCCTCCGGACTTTTTATCGGGGCCGCCACTAGCTCGGCCTCGAGAACGCTGATGCCGTACTTCTCGCTGGCCCGCTTCAGGGTCCTGAGATAATCGGTTCCGATCTGGTGACCCAGCGCCCTGCTCCCGGTATGTATGCTGACCACTACCGTATCCTCCTTCAGGCCGAAGACCTCCGCGGAGGGCCTGTCGAAGACCTCGTCGACATACTGGACCTCGAGATAATGGTTTCCGGACCCGAGCGTGCCAACCTGTTTGAACTGCCGCTCCTTTGCGTGTCTGCTTACGCAGCCCGGGTCCGCCCCCCCTACCACTCCACCCTCCTCGATATAATCGAGATCCCCCTCGACGCCGAATCCCCTCTCGAGCGAGAACCTGGCCCCCTGCCGCAGGACCTGGTCGATCTCCTTCATGGACAGTTTGAGGTATCCCGTCGAGCCCAGCCCCGCCGGAACCGATCTGAATAATGCATCGGCAAGATCCTCCTTCCTCCGCTCTATATCGGACCGGGGAACATCCACAATCATGGTCCGGACCCCGCAGTTGATGTCAAACCCGACGCCGGCCATCGTCACAACACCCGTTTCGACATCGAACGCTCCCACACCTCCAATCGGGAATCCATACCCCGGATGTATGTCGGCCATCGCAAGGGACGCATTCTGGATCCCGGGCAGCCTGGCGACGTTCTTTACCTGTAACAGTGCATCCCACTGTTTGCTCCTGCCCTCCTCCCTGAGATGCTCGATCGATTTCCGGTCGGCATAGATCCTCCCGGGGACATTCATTGATCCCTCTTTCGGAATTTCCCAAAGATAGTCATGAACCTTGACGATCTTTACGCTACCCATGACAATTTCCCGCCTGCCCTTCCCGGTTTATCACGCCTGTACCGCCTATAGATCGACCACGCACTTAGCCTCCCAGCGGTCAGGGTCAGTCCCCTTCGCGACGGAGGAACCGTAGTACGTCGCCGCTTTAACCTCCGTAAGGAGATTCCCCCCGGCTTCCGCTCTCGAGATACCGAATACCCTGGATTCGAGCGACCAGCCGCCGTCAGACATGCTGATCCTCTCGACATCGACACAAACGGCAGCCATCTCCTTTCTATCGGAAATCGAGAGGATCCCGTTCAGGAACTCGATGAGCAATTCCACGAGTGTGTTTCCGTTGCATGCGACTTCGCCGATAACCGCCTGCTTGTACTCCCCAGGTTCGATCATCAGATCGAACATGGCCGCAGCCGCTTCCTCGAATGCTTCGGCCACGCTCTGTCCCCAGCCGAGAATTCCCATGTCTGCGGTATGATCAATTAATTCGTGTCCTCGAGCTTCCACCGTATCCGCCCTTTTACGATGTGCCGGGGTTCCAACTCACATCACTGCTGGAACAGGAAATGAATGACGTCTCCATCCTGCACGGTATAGTCATGGCCTTCGGTCCTGAGAAAACCGTGGTGTTGCACTTCGGCACGTGAACCTAATGCAACAAGGTCCCTGTAATTCATCACCTCGGCCCTGATGAACCCGCTCTCCATGTCGCTGTGAATCCTGCCGGCCGCCTCCGGGGCCTTGGTGCCGCAGGGAATCGACCATGCCTGCAGTTTTTCATGTGCGGTTGTGTAGTACCGTACCAGGTCGAGAAGATCGTGACATTTCTCGATGAAACGGTCCTTCGCCCTGGCATCGATGCCGAGCTCTTTCATGAATATCTCCCTGTCTTCTTCCTGCAGCGCCGCGATCTCTGCCTCGAGCTTGGCGGAAACGACGAACGTGTTTTCCTCGCCGAACCTCTCCCTAAGCATATTCAATACAGCGCTTTTCCCCTGCGGATCCTCTTCTCCTGCGTTCAGGATCAACACCTGCTTTTTCATCGTGAGCAGCCGCAGCTCGTCGAGCAATTCCTGCTCATAGTCCTTCAATCCGTCGGAGTCGATCCTTCTCTGATGCGACAGCGTATCGAGGATCTTCTCGAGGAATTCGAGCTCCCGCCTATCGTCCTTCTTCACGGCTTTGGCCTTGTGCCGTTCCTTCTCGAGCCATTTCTCGACCCTCTCGATGTCGGCAAGAAAAAGTTCTGTATCGACAATATCGAGATCGTGCGAAGGATTCACGTCCTTGAGAACATGACTTACGTTGGGATCGTCAAAACAACGCAGCACGTGGGCGAGCAGATCGGATTCCCTTACGTGGTGAAGGAACTTGTTGCCGAGCCCCTCCCCGCGGCTGGCGCCTTCCACAAGTCCGGCTATGTCGATGAACCTGATCGCCGAGGGAATCACCTCTTCGGGATGCAGTAACCCCTCGAGGGTTTCGAGCCTCCCGTCGGGAACCGCCACTACTCCCTGGTTGCAGTCGATCGTGCAGAATGGGTAGTTCGAGGCCTCGGCCCCGACACCGGCAAGGGCGTTGATTATTGTCGATTTCCCGACGTTCGGCAGCCCGATGATTCCAATTGCAAGTCCCATTACCGCTCTTTCCCGTGATCGGCTATCAAGGACCTATCATTGGAATAATAGACATGATTGGCAGAACATGTCAAAAGGCAAAAAGAGCCCCGTCCTCTACATCAGGAGCGGCGCGAATACCAGCGCGACGACAGCCATCAACTTGATAAGTATGTTCATGCTCGGTCCCGATGTGTCCTTCAGTGGATCTCCGACCGTATCACCGACAATGGCGGCTGCGTGGACCGGCGTTCCCTTCCCTCCGAGGTTCCCTTCCTCTATCCACTTCTTGCTGTTGTCCCATGTGCCGCCGGCGTTCGACATGAAGATTCCCATCAGGACACCCGTCGATGTCGCCCCGGCGAGGAACCCTCCCAATGCCTCCGCACCTAGGAAAAAGCCGATGACCAGCGGTATGGCAATGGCAAGAATTCCAGGAAGCAGCATCTCCTTCAGCGCCGCCTTGGTCACGATATCCACGCACCTCGTTGTATCGGGTTCCGCATTTCCTTCCATCAGCCCTACGATTTCCTTGAACTGCCGTCTTATCTCGAGAACCATCCTGTTCGCTGCCCTGCCGACACCCTTGATCGTAAGCGCCGCCATTAAAAACGGCATCATCGATCCAAGAAAGAGCCCTATCACCGTCGTTGGGGATGAGAGGTTTATTGAATCGAGGCCTACCGTTCTCTGGTAGGCGCTGAAGAGTGCAAGCGCCGTTAATGCCGCCGAACCGATGGCAAAACCCTTACCGATTGCAGCTGTCGTATTGCCTATCGAATCGAGCTTGTCGGTGATCTTCCTTATTTCCGGTCCGGCCTTTGACATCTCTGCGATACCGCCGGCGTTGTCCGCTATGGGCCCGTACGAATCCGTCGACATGACAATCCCTATCGTAGATAGCATGCCTACGGCTGAAAGGGCAATGCCGTATAGCCCTCCGCCGAACCGGAACGATATGTACATTGCTATGACAAGCGTTATGACCGGCAGTATTGCGCTTTCGAAACCTACCGCGAGTCCCGTGATGATCGTTGTCGCAGGACCCGTTTCGCTCGATCTCGCTACGGTACGGACCGGGGGACCGGACGTGAAATACTCGCTCTCGGCTCCGATCAGGAGACCGGCAACTATGCCGGAGAGGATCGCCCAGAAGGGATTCATCACACCCAGGATCCTTGTGATGGCGAAGTACGCACCTACGATGAAGAAGAGCCCGCTGATATACGTGCTGTAGCGCAGCGCCGACTGCGGTCCCACACGCTTAAGGGCCGAGATCGACAGGATCCCGATAATTGATGCGATCAGCCCGATTCCGATCAGTACTATGGGAAGCGACATCCACCTGACGATTTCCACACCGGTCATAGTCGCTCCGATCGCCATCGCCGCAACGACACTGCCGACATAGCTCTCGAACAGATCGGCTCCCATGCCCGCCGTATCTCCGACGTTGTCACCGACGAGGTCCGCGATAACGCCCGGGTTCCTCGGATCGTCCTCCGGTATTCCCGCCTCGATCTTTCCAACGAGATCGGCCCCTACATCGGCGCTCTTCGTGTAGACCCCGCCACCCACACGCGCGAAGAGAGCTATCGAACTGGCTCCCATGGCAAATCCGTTGATGATCTTCGGATCCCTGGTGAATAGGAAATAGAATCCTAGCCCCACCACTCCAAGGGCCGCGACGCTGATCCCCATGACCGATCCACCCCTGAAGGCGATCGAGAGAGCCTGCGATATACCGCCGTCCTTCGCACCCTGGCATGCCCTCACGCTGCTCTTCGTTGCGGCTTCCATTCCAAGAAGACCGGCCGCCATGGAGCATACGGCCCCGGCGAGAAATGCATACGCCGTATTGATACCGAGCGCGAAAGCGAGGACCACGAAAAGAATTACAATGAATATTGCGATTATCTGGTATTCACGCTTGAGAAACACGAAGGCTCCATGGTGGATCTTGTCTGCGATCTTCTGCATCAGTTCATTACCCGCCGGTTTTTTACGTATCTGGAAAAATGTTGCGACCGCCATCAACAAACCCAGTATCCCCAGCCATGGTATCGCCTTCATCAGTGTTGCGAGTAATTCGCTGCTCATGAGAACCTCCTTATTATGGATGGATTCGTACTTCTACGGTTTTCCCGTTCCCAGTATATATCGGCCCGAACAATCCAATGTTTACATGTTGTTGTCAAGCAATTTAATACGCATGAAAACATCCGTTACCGGATAGTTGTTTTCTCATTTTCAAGGAGAGACAGTGGGGGTTCGCGCATACTCCGTGACAGATCGCATATCCTGGCAGCGTAACGGATCTTATGCCCGTCAATGCCCGATTCCCGCTCTATCTCTTCGTGGCTCATACCTTTTGAAAGGCCATCGAGGATCAGGTCAAGCAGATCGTATGTGACTCCCATGATTTCCTCATCCTTCATCCCGGCGAACAGGTCGGGAGATGGCTGTTTTTCAAGTATCCTTCCGGGAATCTTGAGAAAAGCTCCCATTCCGAAAACCTGTGTCTTGTACAGGTGTTTTATCGGTGCGATGTCACCCGCGTCATCGCCGTAGCGTACAAAGAACCCCGTCTCGAACTCCGTCCTGTTGGCGCAGCTCACTGCGAGGAAGTTGTTCCGTTCGGCCTCCCGGTAGATTTTCAGCATTCGCACCCTGTGCTTGATCCTGTAAAATGCGAGGAACTCATGAAATTGCCTTCCCCCACTCCCATCGAGGTTTGACATGAAACCTTTCCTTGCAAGCGAGGGAAACATCTTCACCACCGCTCTCGCTCCACCCCTCAACCTTGCCACCAAGCTCGAAACATCCCTGTAACATCCCAGTTCTTCTAGCGTTCGTGTAATATCCTCGATCCGGTAACTTACACCGAGTCTCTCCGCGTGCTCACGTGCATCGGATACGCTCGACGAAGAGCTGTCCCGCTCGGGGAGCAGCAATACATGTACCCTGCCAGGTGATAGCGCTGAAGCACAGAGTGCGGCCGCAACGGATGAATCAAGACCCCCGCTGAGACCCAGCACCACACCGGCAGCTCTTCTTCTTTCAACGGAATCGGCGATAAACCGTGTGATGCGCTCGGACTCTTTCTTGAAATCGATCGAGAGATCCAGACGATCCTGCATAACGTTATGAACCTTTT
>DAOVFR010000085.1 GCA_030672805.1 Candidatus Krumholzibacteriota bacterium | reverse complement strand
TTCCCTGTACAGTCCCCGTTTTTCTATCTCGAGAAGGTGAAAGATTATCGACAGCACGGTATCTCTTTCTATTTCATCGAGTCGATGGGTTCTTCGAATCAGTTCGCTGTCGGAGAGCCTTGAAAGAGGGTTAATACCCGTGAACTTCATCATCAACACCTCCCGTTTAATGTAACAGAGGTATTATACCATATGATTTTGAGGTCCACAGAGATGGCTAATACGGAACGTTCACGGGGAAAGATGAGAAAAAAGTCAAAAAATGCGAGAGATGCTCACAGACGCGACTAGAGCGCGTCTAAGGGCTAAGTATATGTAATAATAGAGATTTCCCGGACAAGGCCTCGAAAAACGTGTCAAGGAAAAAGTGAAAAAAAGAATAAAAAAAGTGATTATTTTTTCCCGGAACACCGGATATTCAAGAAACGGGACAGGTGGAGCTTGGAGTGCAATTACACGAGGACGAGGGTCCGCGGATGAAGTTTGCTTGAACACCTGATACGGGCAAACGGGGCAACACCCGGCAAGGCAGTGGGGGACAACACACCTGGTACAGGACGGCTCAACAACCATGCCCGCCCCTGGAGTTCCCGGGAGGGTCCTCTTACAAAGACCATTGACTGACGGCGCGAACCGTTGTACATTCCATGTGTTACGAACCGTAATATAATAACACACCGTAAAGGAATACCATGCACATACCCGACGGCTACATCTCGCCCCATACATCGGGAATATTCTATATCCTCACATTCCCTTTATGGATACTCTCCTTCCGGCGTATCAGGAACAACCTGGGACAGCACCGGGTGCCGCTGCTTGCGCTGCTCGCCGCTTTCTCGTTCCTCATCATGATGTTCAACATCCCCCTTCCCGGGGGCACGACCGGGCACGCTGTGGGCGGGGTTCTCGTTGCGATACTGATCGGGCCGTGGCCGGCGATAACGGTGCTCACCCTGGCACTTGCCGTACAGGCTCTCTTCTTCGGGGACGGCGGATTGATCACCCTCGGCGCAAACGTCTTCAACCTCGGGGTCGTCATGCCTATGGTGGGCTACCTCGTATTCCGGGCGGTAGCCGGACGGACACGTCCCACTGAAAGAAGGTATGCAGTCGCCGCCGCGATCGGCGGGTATGCCGGCATCAACCTGGCGGCTCTTCTCGTCGCCATCGAACTGGGCATTCAACCGATCCTGCACCACATGCCGGATGGCACCCCGCTCTACTGCCCCTACACGCTCCACGTGACACTGCCTGCGATGCTCGTACCGCACCTGACCGTCGGCGGCCTTGCCGAGGCGCTAGTCACGGGAGGCGTCGTCGCGTTTCTCGGGCGGTACCACCCCGGTCTCTTTCCCGGGGAAGCCGAACAGCCGGCGGTCACTGAGCAACACCGGGATGGCATACAATGAAATACAGGAAAGCATGGATCGCTCTCGCCGTCCTGGCTGTTCTGAGCCCGCTCGGCATCCTCGCTATAGGGAGCGCCTGGGGCGAGTGGGACATGGAAACGATCCAGGACCTGACCGGGCACGCCCCCGAAGGGATGCAGGAAGCACGTGACAACCGGCCCGATGCCCCGTTCCAGGAATACGAAGTGCCGGGTCTGTCGGGTAACTGGTTACAAACAGGCGCGGGGACGATTCTTTCCGCATTGATCGGCGCGGGAATCACGGCGGCGTCCGCAATAGTGCTCCACAGGATAGTACGGCATGGCACAATTCCTCGATAAGAATATCGCCGCGGCGGCAGCCGCGATCGAGAACGCCATGGCATCGGAACGGTGGTCGAGAAGTAAGGGACTGCTCCAGTCTGTCGATCCGCGGCTGAAGGTCGCGGGGCTGGCCGCGGCACTACTGCTCTGCTCCCTGACGGGAAGCATCCCGGTGCTTCTTCTCATTCACGGATCCGCTATAGGATTTGCCCTTCTCTCCGGGTTCGCCATATCGAGTTTCCTGAAGCGTGTATGGATTTTCGTCCCCGCCTTTACAGGCCTTATCGCTATCCCCGCGCTATTTCTCACGCCGGGCAGGGAGATCGCGGCCTTTGGACCGCTCCATGTAACACGTGAGGGCATCATCACAGCGGAGCTGCTCGTGCTGCGAGTCTCGGCGTGCGTATCGTTCACGACGCTGTTCATGCTATCGACACCGTGGAACAGGGTGCTCGAGGCGTTCCGTTGGTTCCGCCTGCCGCAGATCATCGTCTCGCTGCTCGCGGTCACGTACCGCTACCTGCTGCTGCTGCTCAGAACACTCTCCGAGCTGATGGTCGCGCGGAGAAGCAGGATTCTGAGACGCGTCTCCTTCCGGCAGAATCTCTCCTTCCTGTCGAGAAGCGCCGGCTACCTCTTCCTCCGGTCTCTCCATATCGCCGAAGGCGTGCAGATGGCAATGACCTCCCGCGGACATTCGCCGGAGCTCGAACGGACGGGAAATGGGGTCCACACCCCGGACGGAGATGCCGCCCTCGAGGATCAGCGCCGCGGAATGAGCGCACAGAGGCATCCGGCCCTGCCCGCGGGAGAGGAAATCTTCCGGCTCGAGAATGTCCGGTACACGTACCCCGACGGGATCGCGGGCGTCGAGATCGATTCGGTCTCCGTACCCGCGGGCCTCTGCACGATACTGCTGGGACCGAACGGCTCGGGAAAATCGACACTGCTCAAGCTCCTCGACGGCCTCATCTTTCCCCGATCGGGAAAGGTGTTCGCGTTCGGCACGGAGGTCAGTGAAAAAAGGCTCGCCGACCCGGAATTCCGCCGGCTCTTCAGAAGCAGGGTGGGACTCGTATTCCAGGATGCGGACATGCAGTGCTTCTCGCCGACGGTGCGTGACGAGCTGGCGTTCGGCCCGGTACAGCGCGGGCTCGAACGGGAAGCGGTGGACCGGGCGGTCGAGAAAATCATTGATCTTCTCGACCTCGGCGCGATCGCCGACCGGTACCCGTACCGCCTGAGCGACGGCGAGAAGAAACGTGTCGCGATCGCCTCAGTGCTTACCGTCGACCCAAACGTCTACCTGATGGATGAGCCGACCGCCAACCTCGACCCGGCGACAGAGGGCCGCCTCATCGACCTTCTGGCTGATCTGAAGGAGAGGGGAAAGAGCCTCGTTGTCGCCACGCAGGACCTGCTTCTCGCCGGTCACATCGGTGACTGGGCTATCGTGCTCGGATCCGACAAGCGGCCGATCGGCGCCGGACCGATAAACGACGTTCTCGGCGATCCGAAACGGCTCGAGCTGGCGGGACTGCTCCACACTCACAGGAGCTCCCACGGGAGTTTCGCCGCCCCGATGGGACACACACACGGATCGGAGGGACCCGGATGAAAACGAAACGCTTCGGTGTATCGATGGATGACAGGCTGCTCGGGAAACTCGACAGCATCGTAAAGCAGAAGGGATACCCGAACCGGTCCGAAGCGATCAGGGACCTCATCCGTTCCGCGCTCGTGGAGGAGGAATGGAACGACGCGGCGGAAGAAGTCATCGGCGTGCTCGTGATCGTCTTCGACCATCACAGGCGCGAGCTGTCCTCACGCCTCCTCAGCAGGGAGCACGACCGGCCGGGGGATATCATGGCGACCCTGCACCTGCACCTCGACCACACCAACTGTCTGGAGGCCAAGATCATCCGTGGGAAAGCGCGCGAGGTGCGGCGTATCGCCGACGAGCTGATAGCGATGAAGGGCGTCAAGTTCGGCCGGCTCATACCGGCGACCGCGGGCAAGAATCTGCGCTGAACATGGCGGCGGGCCATGCATCGGACCGGGACATGCTATCGGGCGGCGACGAGCCGTTCCCGGATCAGGTAATCCCTCAAAAAGCTTGAACATACGGCCCTCTCCCATTATCATCCCCGAAAGCTGATAATCCCGGTACGAACGGAGGCTGACTTCATGATGGAACATGTAATGAACGACACCAGGGACGGAAAATCCTGGAGCTTGCGGATCCTCGACCGGATCGAAAGGACGGGGAACAGGTTTCCTCATCCGGCGACCCTCTTCGCGATCTTCGCGCTCACCGTCGTCATCGTCTCCGAGATCGTGTACCGGACGGGCGGTTCGGCCGTTCATCCCGGCACGAAAGAGGTGATCCGGGGAATCAGCCTCCTCAACGCGGAAGGGCTGCGGTTCATCTATTCCCGGATGACCGACAACTTCGTCCATTTTCCCCCGCTCGGCATAGTTCTCGTGGCGATGATCGGGATCGGAGTGGCGGAGGGATCGGGACTTATCTCGGCGCTCCTGCGCCACCTCGTGCTTGCCGCTCCGAAGAGGCTCGTGACGGTGGCTATCATCATCGCCGGGATACTCTCCCACCTCGCATCCAGCGTCGGCTACGTCGTGCTGATCCCGCTTGGCGGTCTCGTCTTCGCCGCCCTGAAGCGGCACCCGATCGCAGGCATAGCGGCCGCCTTCTGCGGCGTCTCGGGCGGCTTCGGGGCGAATTTCCTGATCGGATCGATCGACCCGATTCTCGCCGGTTTGACCGAGGGAGCCGCCACGCTGATAGATCCCGATATCACGATAAACCCGACGGTCAACCTGTACTTCATGATCGCTTCGGCGTTCCTGCTGGTGGTCCTCGGAACCTGGGTCACCGAGAAATTCGTCGAGCCGCGGCTCGGCAAATACGAGGGCGATATGGAGGAGCTGGAAACGGTATCACCGAAGGAGAAGAAGGGATTGATCTGGGCAGGCATCGCCTGCGCCGCGGTCATCACCGTCCTGCTCCTTCTTGTCGTACCGGAAGACGGCATACTGCGCAATCCCGAGACCGGGTCCATTCTCGGCTCGCCGTTTATCAAGCACATCATCACCGGAATCATGGTTTTCTTCCTCGTACCCGGACTCGCGTACGGCATCGCCGCCGGAACGATCAAGAGCGACAAGGACGTGGTGACCCACATGACAGGATCGATGAGAGGACTGGCCGGATACATCATTCTCGTCTTCTTCGCCGGGCAGTTCGTCTATTATTTCAAGCAGAGCAACATGGGCGTGCTGCTGGCGATCAAGGGAGCGGAACTGTTGAAAGCCATCGGCTTCACCGGGGTCGGGCTGCTTGTCGCCTTTGTCGTGCTGTCGGCGTTCATCAACATGTTCATGGGAAGCGCTTCGGCCAAGTGGGCGATCATGGCGCCCATCTTCGTCCCGATGTTCATGCTTCTCGGGTACTATCCCGGAATCACGCAGGCCGCTTTCCGGATCGGCGATTCGATCACCAACATCATCACGCCGATGATGAGCTACTTCGCCCTCATCGTCGCTTTCGCCCAGAAATACGACAAGCGGTGCGGCATCGGCACCATCATCGCAACGATGCTCCCCTACTCGATCGCCTTCGGCATCTTCTGGATAATCCTGCTTGCCGTCTGGATGCTCATCGGGCTTCCGACCGGACCCGGCGCCCCGATTCACATCTAGTCGGAATCCCGAAGCGGAGCGGGATGTGCCGCGGACGGCACCTTCACGCGGGCGTGCGCCCGCTTCCCCCATACCGCACGGTCGGATTTTTAACCTTGAAGGTTCGATACGAAATCAATGATACTCCACGAAAATCAACGGCTGAATAACGGAATGAGACTGACGGGCGGTAGAATGCGCATCGCATTTCTCGGAGACGGTTCGCTGAACCACGTGCGGCGGTGGGCAGGGTACTTCAGCGAACGCGGGCATGACGTGCTGCTGCTCTCGTTCGAGAACGTGGATGGCTGTCCGTTCGATGCGAAACGCCTGAAGCGTAATTTCCCCACGAAGATGCTCGGATATCTCTCGTCGCTCGGTGCGGTAAGGGCTGCCCTCGCCGGTTTCCGCCCCGACGTCCTGAACGCACTGTATGTAACGGGATACGGCCTCGTCGGAGCGCTCAGCGGAATCAGGCCTCTCGTCGTCTCGGCCCTCGGATCGGACCTCCTCGTCGACTACCCGTCCCGCATATATCACCGTCTGCAGGTCAGGTACGCGATCCAAAAAGCCGATCTCGTCATGACCGATGCGGACAACCTGTCCGATCTTGCCGTATCGGCCGGCGCTTCGAGGAATAGGATCCTGAAAATCTATATGGGAGTCGATGAGACCACGTTCCATCCGCCGGAAGGGACCGGAAAGCAGGAACACGGGCAGCGGCGCACGATCATCAGCACGCGCAATCTGTATCCCCTTTACAATATTCAAATACTTGTCAAGGCGGCTCCGGCTATCACCGATCATATTGATGCGAGGTTCGTTGTATGCGGGGACGGCCCGGAGAGAAACAGCCTGGAACGAATGGTCGAGAAGCTGGGCCTCTCCGGCAGGTTCGTTTTCCGGGGCAGCCTCTCCGCAGGACAAATCGCGGATGAGCTGAGAAAGGCTTCTGTGTATGTCTCGACTTCCCGTTCCGACTCGACCTCGGTATCGCTCCTCGAAGCGATGGCCTGCGGGGTCCCTCCCGTTGTGACCGACATCCCCGCGAACAGGGAATGGCTCTCCGATGGAGAAAACGGACTCCTCTTTCCCGCCGGCGATCACGACGCGCTTGCCGCGGCGGTGGCAAGGATGATCGAGGACAGGGAACTCGCAGGACGTGCCCGGACGGTGAATACCGGCATCATCAGGGAGAGAGGGCTCTGGAGCGAGAACATGGCCCGTGCCGAACGGGCGTTCATGGCGCTTGCAGAGGAATATTCATAATGGGCCGGCGGGCTACCATGGATACGGAAGAACAGCCGCTGTCATTTCTGTCGATGAGAATCCTCATCGCGGCGGTCGTCGGTTCGGTCAGTGCGCTCATCGTCGCGCTCTTCAACACTCTCCTCGAGACGGTCATCGAGAAGACCCCTATGCTTATCCCCAGTGTGCCGTTTCTCCTTCCCCTCATCGGGGCGCTGATCGTCGGGTTCGCCATACTCAGGTGGATTCCTGAATCGGGGGGCGAGGGAGTCCCCTCCTACATCCTCTCCGTGAACCACAGGCAGGGGAGGTTGAGCCTGCCCGCCACCATCTGCAAGGTGCCCGCTACGATTATTACGCTGGGATTCTACGGTAGCGGGGGCATCGTTGGACCGCTTACACGCATCTGCGCGGGGTTCGGCAGCTCTCTCACGGGGGCATGGTTAAAACTGCTGAAAAAGGACCGGGACGAATATATCCGCATCGCGGCGATCTGCGGTGTGAGCGGCGCCGTGAGCGCAATATTTCACTCTCCCCTGGGAGGCGGGTTCTTCGCCGCCGAAATACTACGCAAGGACAACATGCGGTACTCCGACCTGCTGCCCTCCGTCCTCGCCGGTGGATTCTCCGTCGCGCTGTCGTCATTCGTCCTCAAGCGCAATCCGCTCCTGTCCATCGAGACGCCCGCTGCACGTTCCGATACGGCAACCATGCTCTGGCTCCCGGTAGTAGCGTTAGTTGCCAGCTTGATCGGTATTATCTTCATCTTTGTCTTCAACATGGTATCGAAGCGCCTCTGCCGCCTTCCCGGCGGCCGGCCCGTATCGGCTCTCGCCGGAGGGGCGCTGGTCAGCCTTCTATGGCTGCTCAACGCACGCCTGGTGCTCAGCACATCGATGCCGCTTCTAAACGCCATCACGGCGGGTGACATCCGCTCCGTGACAGCATCCTATTTCTCCGGCGTGAACATGGTGACACTTCTCGCGTCGGCGATACTCATCAAGATCTTCGCCACATCATTCACAGTTGGAAGCGGTATGAGCGGCGGATTCACCGGCCCCCTGATCGTAATAGGAACGGCGAGCGGAGCTCTGATGTCCGCGTTGACCGGCGCCGCTGCCGGTTCACCGGCCTACTACAGCTTTCTTGCCTGTTCGATGGCCGCCGTACTGGGCTCCGCCATGAACATTCCACTTGCCGCGGTCATGATCACGACCGCCATATTCGGATCGGGATACATTTTTCCGGCCGTCATCGGGGGCATCATCTCCTTCATTATATTCAAACCCAGGACTATCTACGAGTATTTCGGAGTCTCCGACGTAACCGCCCCGACAGCCGCACCGTAACCCGCCGTCTGATATGACCGGCTATTCAGCGTATGACGACGGGGAATAACAGCCCGCAATCAGCAGCGGTAAAACACCATACGGAACAACGGGAAGGAAAACCTTCATTTCTTACCCCGTTGTGAGGAAATTTCCCACAAAGAAGCAACAAGGCCGACAGGGCTGCGTATTATTCCCCAGGTGTAGCGTGTGCCCGGCATTGCGATCAATCAATAAATTTTCCTATCCCCGGAAATGGTAATTTCAGTTGCAATGGTAACAGCCTGCAACACGGTGAGTTACTGTGTTATACGAGATGACTCCCCGTGCTGGATTGCCCGCAAGCCCTCAATCTTAACCGGCTGGAACACAACTTGTTTCAGTATGTAATAAATAATTTACGCCGCATGAAAACTGGAGCCCGGCTCCTGCGGACAGGATCAGGACCTTATGAACGAACTGTTATCACCGATAGCCGCCCTGAAGCTGATAGCGCTGCTCATTGTACTGGCCGCAGCCTACCAAAGCCGGCTGAACCGGTACGGTTCCCGGCCGTTCATTATCACTGTAACGGCCGCTACGCTCGCCGTGCAGCACATGAGGCAGGGACCTTATGGACTCGTGTTTGCCCTGGCCGGAACGGCCGCCGCATTCATCCTGACCTTCCCCCTGCTGAGATTGAGGCTGATAACGACGAGAGAGCTGGTCGTCTCATGCATCGTCGGATGCGTTATCGGGCCGGCCGGGTACGCCGCGGCCTTTGTTATCGCCGTTACCCTTCTCACCGTCCAGCATATTATGAAGGCATACATGACACGTTTGAACGATCGGCTTTTCAGTTCGCGTTCGATAGGCAAAACCATCCCGGCCGTCGCGGAGGAAAGATCGGCAATCGCCGATATCGAGGCGAAAAGGATCCTGCGAAGCGAGAACACGGACCTCTCCGGAAGCTGGTGGCCCCGCATCCTGTCCCCGGAGAACCGGGGCATTCTTGGCAACATGAGGCGGGAAAGTATCTTTCCGTGGTCGGCGAAACTCA
>DAOVFR010000123.1 GCA_030672805.1 Candidatus Krumholzibacteriota bacterium | reverse complement strand
AGAACGAGCGAGAGCGCGGGTGCGATGCATCCCGCGAAGATGACGATGTAGACGGGCACGTAGTTGACGATCCCGGTCGGGAGCAGCACGAACGAAGCGGCCAGTGCCAGGATGCATAGACCCGTGATGCCGATGACCCTGTCGAGCAGCGTGATGGCAAAGACCTGGTACGGGTCGTTCCCGTCACGGGAAACGTCGTATATCTTCACCGCATCCCCGCCGAGATTCCCGAGCATGAAATTATTGAAAAAGAGACCAACGAAATAAAGCCTGAACGTCGTCCCGAAGGGAAGCGTGATTCCTCCCGCCCGCAGCAGCATATGCCACTGTACGGAACCGAGCAGGCTGCTTGCAAAGAACAGGATGAGCGCCGCCGCGAGATACGCGGGATCCATCGCTTTCAGGACTGGAATCAGCCTGCTTGGGGATATCTTTACGAGGAGAAAGATAATAAGCCCGAGGCTTATAACTATCTTCACAACGCTCAGCAGGATCCGCTTTGTCTGCAATGGACCTCTCCCCGATTATCGTCCCTCCAGGACTTCGCCGAGATAGACTTCGGTTTCACGTGCGCATCGCTCCCAGGTGAGCTCCTTGACCCGCTCGAGGGCGCCAGCGCTGAGCCGCTTCCACAGATCGCCGTCCCCGAGTATCGCCAGAGCCCTGTCGGCGAATGCCTCCCAGTCACCGTACGGAACGAGGTATCCTGTCTCGCCGTCCCAGACGGAGTCCTTCAGTCCCGGCCGATCGCTCGCAACGACCGGCACGCCGCAGGCGTTCGCCTCGACGATGGTCAGCCCCCATCCCTCCTTCGGGCTCGGGTTCAAGAGAAGGTGCGATCTGTTGAGAAGTTCCACGAGCTCCCGGCTGTCCATGAACCCGGTGAACCGGACCGCGTCGCCGAGCCTCAGCGCTTCCGCCTGCCGCTCGAGCGCGGTTCGGAACGGCCCATCGCCGATGATCAGCAGGCGCGCCCGTGGAAGATGCTCCCGGACTTTAATCATCGCCCTCAGCGCGATGCCGACGCTCTTGTATTTGCGCAGACGCCCGAGGTGTACGATTGTCGGCACGTCGAACCGCTCGAGGCCGAGGTCCCGGTATGTCCCGTGATCGAGACCGCACAGAACGACCCTGATCCGCTCCGGATCGATGCCGCGCCCGACGAGATCATCACGCGTGCTCGGACTTATCACCATGAAACGATTCTTCCGGAACACGGCGGGAATGAGTTTCTCCACCATGACAACGTAGGTCGCAATCAGGGCATTCGTCTCGTGATAGACCGCCGTGCCGAAGAGGTGGGGGATCACGGCGACGACGGGGGTGCCTGTCACGAGCGGCATGAAGAATGGAAGCTTGTTTATATCCTCGAGGATCACGTCGTACCGGTTGTGGCGCAGGTGCCTCCTCGCGAAAAGGGGAAGCGTGAGGTTAGCGTCGAACCAGTGCCCCCGGCGGAGAATCCTGATCCCGTCCAAATGTGCCTCGGAAACACCCCCGGGGAATCCGGAACTGATCTGTGTGGCTTCATGACCCCACCGGACAAGATGGGCGAGGATCTCGTGAAGGTGGACCTCGGCACCTCCCGCTTCGGGGTTCCCTATATCCCTCCAGTTGACGGCGAGTATTCTCATGAGCCGCTCCGCTGATTTTTCCGGGCGATCGTTCCCACAACGACGGCCGTGTACAGGCCCCATCGGCGTCCGAGGATGAACGACCGCAGCCCCCCGAACAGTCTATTCATCACGGTGAAGATGGCGGGATACATGGGAAGCCGGATACCGGCCGACAGGAGCCCCTTCCTCAGCATCCTGTACCATATCGGCGGATTTAACCATTCCCCGTAACTCGATACAACGGAAAAGGAGTGAGCCTCGATCAGCCGCTCGAGCTGGCCGGCGGAATACTCCGTTTCCCATCCGGCAAACCATTTCCCCGCCGCTATGAAGATATGCTTGACGATGGTGTAGTAATGATATCGTTGCGGAACATCGACGAGCAGGTATCCGCCCGGCTTGAGAACCCGCATGTTCTCCTCGATCATGTCACCCGGATTCCTGAAATGTTCGAGCAATCCCTGGTGAAAAACGATATCGAAGGTGTCTTCCTCGAACGGTAGAGCGAAGGCGTCGCCGCAGCATGGCGCGACCGGGCCGCCGTGATCGACCTGCGCGGCGATCATCGCAAGACTCCGGCTGCTGTAGTCGAGGGAGACGACGAACGCCCCCTCCATCGACATCATGATCCCGTCCCTGCCCGTTCCCGCACCGACCTCGAGCACCCGCCTGCCGGCGAGCGGAACGATGCGGGAAAGCCGTTCGCTGACACGTCCTTCGTTGGAATAGACCTCATCCACGTCTTCCGAAATGTCCCAGAAACGGTCCCAATGCTCCCTTTCCGACGTACGCTCCAGTGGTTCGCGGTTCAATCTATTCACCTCGCAACAACCGTTCGCCCAGAAAACGCGGAAGACCGGCTCTGATGATGTCCTCCGCTTCCGCTTCGACATCATATTCACACCTGTGCAGGGTGATGGTTCCATCTTCGGTGTCGAAAACGCAGTATGCCGCCCGCGTATCGCCGTCACGCGGCTGACCGACGCTGCCCGGATTGATGATGTACCGGTCGGCCATGTCGGCATGCACCGGTTCTTCCTCGATAAACGGGATCTCACCTCCGACCAAGGAGCAGAGCAACGGCTGGTGCGTATGCCCGATGAAACAGACATGAAAGTCAAACTTGTAGAAGATCTCCCCCGCCCCGTGGCAGGTGTAAATATACGTCCAGTTTTCCGGGTCCACCGGCGAGCCGTGGGCCGCGATGAGTTTGCGCTCCTCGACGAATGTCACGAACCGTGCGCGTATCTCCTCGCCGTATCTTCCCCGGATCAAGCTCTCTGACCAACCGAGCGCTTCCGCCGCGATTACGTTCATCTGATCCCGTTCCTCCATGTCGAAAAGCGCGGATTCATGGTTACCGAGAAGCAGCCGGGCCCTCGGCAGATTGAGAACACGATCGAGGCACGCGTCGGGGTGGGCGCCGTACCCGATACAGTCGCCGAGGAAAAGGAACTCGCAGGGGAATTCCCTCCGGTACCCCGCGAGCACCGCGTCAAATGCCCGGACGTTCCCGTGGACATCGCCGCAGATGAAGTACTTCAAACCCTCCTGACCTCTCTCGCCAGCCGGTCAAGAATACCGTTCACGAATCGCCCCGCGTCCCTGGAGCTGAACCGGTGGGCGACCTCGATCGCCTCGTTGATGATGACCTTTGTCGGTGTCCTGGGAAAATAGAGAAGTTCGGCAAGAGCGATGCACAGGATTGTACGGTCGATGACGGAAACGCGCTCGAGCTCCCAGTTCTCGAGGATACCGGAGATCCGCCCGTCCAGATCGTTCCTCGATTCGATCACGCGGAAAACCAGCCTCCTTGCATATTCGACTGCCTCGCCGGAGGGCTTGCGCCGCTCGATGGTGTCGCCGAATGTGTCCTCCCAGCCGACACCGGAGATTTCCGACGCGTACAGCGTCTGCAGGGCTATCTCACGGGCTTTTCTTCTCTTGCTCATATACCGGGAATTCCCGTCCTTTACCCGATGCCCGCCCAGAGGTCGGCCATCTCGATCGCCGAAAGCGCCGCCTGCCATCCCCTGTTACCGGACTTGCTCCCGGCGCGCTCCAGTGCCTGTTCCTGGGTATCGGCCGTTATCACGCCAAACGTTACCGGCCTCGACGACGACAGCGCCACGTGGGAAATGTCCCTGGCGACCTGCGAGGACAGAATGTCGAAGTGCGGCGTATCGCCCCTGATCAGGGAACCGAGACAGATAACGGCATCGACATCGGTCTCTACCGCCCTTGCCGCTGCCTGTGGCAGCTCGAACGATCCCGGCACCCAGTAGACGGTTACATCGCTTTCCGCAACACCGTGCCTGTTCAGGCAGTCCATTGCCCCACCAAGCAGGTTGCGCGTGACCAG
This sequence comes from Candidatus Krumholzibacteriota bacterium, assembly GCA_030672805.1. GTDB lineage: Bacteria > Krumholzibacteriota > Krumholzibacteriia > Krumholzibacteriales > Krumholzibacteriaceae > DAOVFR01. The sequence continues at coordinate 3,342 of DAOVFR010000123.1, read as the reverse complement.
CTCGTTGAACCGTCCGATTACGATAGCGAACCGCCTGCCCGTACCGATCAGATTTCCGGTCTTCTCCGTTACCATGTTTCTCTCCTTTTAACAGCCACCGCTACTTTCTGTCCGCAGTCTCCGCTTCGTCGAGTTTGGTGAACAGGTGACCGAGCTTGTCCCTTTTGGCTGCGAGGTACTTCAAATTCCTCTTGTTCGGGGGAATTTCGATCGGCACCCGCTCGATGATCTCGAGCCCGTATGCCTTCAGGCCGATCACCTTTTTCGGGTTGTTCGTCAAGAGCCTGATCTTGTGAAGCCCGAGGTCGGCCAGGATCTGGGCGCCTATGCCGTAATCGCGCAGGTCCGCCGCGAACCCGAGCTCCTCGTTGGCCTCGACAGTGTCCTTTCCCTTGTCCTGGAGGGCGTAGGCGCGGATCTTGTTGATGAGACCGATCCCCCTGCCCTCCTGCTGGATGTAGAGAAGCACTCCGCCTCTCTCCCCGCCGATCATCCGCATCGCCGCGTTGAGCTGATCTCCGCAGTCGCACCTGAGCGAGCCGAACACGTCACCCGTCAGGCATTGCGAATGGACTCTCACAAGCGCGCTCTCATCCTTCCACGGATCTCCCATCACAAGGGCCACGCTCTCGGAACCGTCGAGCGTCCCCTCGTAAGCGAAAAGTTTGAACTCGCCCCACCGGGTTGGAAGCACCGTTTCGGCGCGCCGCCTGATAAGCTTCTCCTTCCTGCGACGGTACTCGATAAGGTCACAGATCGTGACGATCTTCAGGCCGAACCGCCTTGCGAACTCGATCAGTTCGTCGGTCCGCGCCATCGAGCCATCCTCGGCCATGATCTCGCAGAGGACACCTGCCGGCTCGAGGCCGGCGAGTCTCGCGAGATCGACCGATGCCTCGGTATGTCCCGCACGCCTGAGAACACCCCCCCGCGCGGCCCGAAGTGGAAAGATATGACCGGGGCGCGCAAGATCATCGGGCTGTATGTCCGGATCGACGAGCGCCTTGATCGTCACGGCGCGGTCGTGTGCCGATATGCCTGTAGTCGTTCCGTGAACTGCATCGACAGAGACGGTGAACGGGGTGCCCATTTTCGCCGTATTATCCTGAACCATAGGCCCCAGCCGGAGAGCGTCGAGCCGTTCGCCCTCCAGGGCAACGCAGATCAGCCCCCTCGCGTAACGCGCGATGAAATTCACCTTTTCCCGGTCAACCTTCTCTGCGGCCATGACGATGTCGCCTTCGTTCTCCCTCCCCTCATCATCCAAGACAATGATCATCCTGCCGCCCCTGATCTCCTCAATTGCTTCTTCGATTGTGCTGAACGTGCTCACGATACGTCACTCCCCGTTCGCAACACTTTGCCTGCGAACCGTTCCACGTACTTGCCGATAATGTCCACCTCGATATTGACCCTGTCTCCCGGATTCATCCGCCCAAGATTCGTACACCGCCACGTATGGGGAATGATGTAGACCGTGAAAGATCCCCGGGACGGGGCAGGCCCTACGGTCAGGCTCACGCCGTCGACGGCAACGCTCCCCCTGGACACGATGTAACGGGAAATATCATCGTTTACCGATATGGTGATCTGGAATGGTTCCCGCCTCGTGATCTTCCTGATGGTTCCAAGACCATCGATGTGCCCGTTCACGAAGTGCCCGCCGATCCTGTCTCCCGGCGTAAGCGCTCTTTCGAGGTTCACCGGCGCCCGCGGCTTGAGGTTCCCGAGACTCGTCACGCGGAGGGTCTCGGCCATCACGTCGCACGAGAAGACACCGGACCGGAACTCGATGACGGTCTGGCACACACCGCTCACCGCGATACTCTCACCGATTGACAGGTCTTCAAGAGACGTCCTGACGGAAAGGCGTTTTCCCCCGGCAGAGCGTTTCAGCGCAACCACCGTTCCTACATCTTCAACGAGACCGGTGAACAAGTTCACCCTCCTCCGTTACGGCACCGAGATAACTTCTCACATGGAACCGGTCATACACAACCATGACATCTCCTTCGATAACCTCCACCCGTGTAGGTGCAAGCTCCCCGTCCTCGAGCCAAACCGGCAACCCGGGGTCACGGTACCATGATTCTCCTCCGGCGCCTGCAACAACAGGGGCGACAAACAGCACGAGGCGGTCGATGATACCGCCGAGCATCATCGAGGTCGCTATTGCCACTCCTCCCTCGACGAGAACCGATGAGAAACCGCGCCGGCCGACGTCTTCCACCCAGTCATGCAGGTTGACCAACCCGTCCTTTCCCGGGAGCGTCACTACATCAGCGCCTGCACCTGACAGGAGCTCACGCCTCTCGGGAGACGCGCCCTCACCGCAATAGATTATCACCGGGTCGCCCTGCGTCAGCCAGGCATGGTCGTGTGGAAAGGAAAGACCCGAATCGAATATCATCCTGACAGGCGGGGGGAGTCCGGGATCGAGAAGGCGCCTGTCGAGAACGGGATCGTCCAGATCGATCGTCCCCTTCCCGACGGCAATCGCCTCCAATCGCGACCTGAGCACGTGGACGCGCCTCCTAGATTCCAGGCCGGTGATGTGCTTCCTTCCATCCATTGTGATCCGGCCGTCCAGCGTGGCGGCAAGCTTCAAAACGATAAAGGGGCTGCCGCTCACGATACGGTGTACGTACGGCAGATTCAGCTCGAGGGCGTCATAGGCACACGGCCCGACCGTCACGTCGATCCCCCGGGATCTGAGGGCGCCGGCACCCTTGCCCCTGACCTCACCGAACGGATCATACATGCTGAAGACGACCCGTGAGATCCCCGCATCGATGATGGCTTCGGTACAGGGAGGCGTCCTGCCGTAGTGGCAGCACGGTTCGAGATTGACGTAAAGCGTGGCGCCGGATGCACGCTCACCGGCGTCCAGGATCGCCTCGATCTCGGCATGGGGCCTGCCCGGCCCGCCGTGGTACCCCTCGCCGACTATCTCTCCATCCCGAACGATGACTGCGCCGACGAGCGGGTTGGGATTCGTCCCGGCCGTTGCCCGTTCGGCCAGCTCGAGAGCCCTGCGTATGTATGTTTCGTCGTTGCTCATACCGTGCCGCCTGAGCGCACCGGGGCGAACCTCGGCCGGTGCGGCCTTTACCATTCCCCGGGGGCGCCATTGCAATTGTAACGGCAAAAACACGAAAAAACCGCCACGAGAGCGGTTTGCATACGTCAGTCTGCAACCTTCTCCCATCCAGACTTTCACTGTCGGTTCCGGAATTCCACCGGCTCAGGGAGCGCACGTCATGCGCGAACTCGCGGACTGTCACCGCCGGGGGGGACGTTCACCCCGCCCCGACGGTGTCGTGACCGGACCCGGGATGTCAC
>DAOVFR010000082.1 GCA_030672805.1 Candidatus Krumholzibacteriota bacterium | reverse complement strand
CACATTCCTCAACGGCAAGAAGATCGAAGAGTCGGCGCTGAAAAACAGGGATGTGATAACGATCGGCAAGTATCAGATCGTGTTCCAGGTTCCCAACAGCGAGGAAAATTCGATCGAGGATATGGATCAGACCGTTATCATTCCCAACTATCACGCTGATAAGAAAAACGAAAAGTTCAACATTCAATTTCCCGTTACCCCTGACGTCGTGCCGCGCCTGTTCAAACGGTCCGGCCATGAAGAATACCTGCTGGACAAGGAAACCGTGAAGATCGGGAAAGGGAAGGAATCCGACATCGTTATCCACGGCTGGTTAATGCCGCACGTGGCTGTCGAGATCAAGTGCGAGGATTCCGATTATATCCTGCACCGGGTGAGCGGGAAGAAAAAGGTGACGATCAACGGCGAGGAAATGGATGAGAAGGTCCTCGAGAAAGAGGACCTCATCGCGATCGGTTCGGAAGAATTCGTCTTCAAACGGTAACAATTATGTTCTATTTCATTTTTTCCGATATACACGGGAATGTCGAGGCGCTCGAAAGGGTCGTCGAGGAGATCGAGATCGCACGCCCCGACGTCGTCGTCTCGCTCGGAGACGTCGTCGGTTACGGGGCGAACCCTGCCGAATGCATCGACATCGTCCAGAAGATCGCCCATATCAGGATCGGCGGCAATCATGACCTTGCCGCCGCGGGCCTCACGGAGAGCGATTGTTTCAATCCGACCGCGAAGAAATCGATCCGCTGGACGGTCACCTCGCTCGACCCGTCACGGAGAGACATTCTCGAGGAATACGACCCCCTGCGGAGGCACGGGAGCTGCCTGTTCGCTCATGCATCACCCCTATCGCCCCTGAACTGGGATTATGTCTACACGGTCGATCAGGCGAAGCGGATATTCGATTCATTTTTCGAGAAGTACATTTTTATAGGTCACACCCACATTCCTGGTATCATCTCTTATAGTGAGGAGAACGGGATCAGGGTGGTGACGGGCACGGTCGTGCAGGTGCAGCCGGGTACGAGATACCTGGTTAACGTCGGGAGTGTCGGCCAGCCAAGGGACGGGATGGCGGCGGCCAGCTTCGTGATGCTGGATACGAAGAAAGAATGGATCATGATCCGGCGGGTCCCCTATGACATTATGTCAGCCCAGGATAAGATCAGATCCGTCGGCCTTCCCGAATCGCTAGCCCTGCGGTTGGCAACAGCGAGATAACCGTAATGGAAGGACGCAATTACCAGATCATCAGCACGATCGCCACGGGCAGCACCGCGGTCCTGTACAAGGCCATCCAGACGTCTCTCGACAGGCCGGTCGTTATAAAGAAACTGCACGCACATCTTACCTCCGATCCCAATTTTACACGGCGATTCGAGCTCGAGGCGAAGGCCGCCGCGAGTCTCGACCATGAGAACATCGTCCGGATCATCGATTCGGGCTCTTCATACGATAACTATTACATCATCATGGAGTACATTGACGGGATCAGCCTCAAGGAGGTTCTCGAAAAAACCGGGGCCCTGAACGAGGACGCGGCGCTGCTGATCGCGCATGAAATCTGCATGGGGCTCGATCACGCCCACCAGAGAGGAATCGTCCACCGGGACATCAAGCCGGCGAATATCATGATAACCCGTGAGGGGCAGGTCAAGATCACCGATTTCGGGCTGGCCAAGCTCCGTCTTTCCCAGGTACAGCAGACGACTGCGGATACCCTGCTCGGCACGCCGCTCTACATGTCGCCGGAGCAGGCGATCGGCGAGACGGTCGATGGGAGAAGCGATATCTTCTCGCTGGGATCGATCTGCTACGAGATGCTCACCGCAGTACATCCCTTCAGCGGGAATAACTACGCCGCCGTCATCCAGAACATTGTGAACGGTTCGGTTCCCGCACCGTCGAAACGGAACGTCGAGATCAACAGCGAGGCGGAAACGATCATCATGAAGGCGCTTCAACGGGAACCGGGCAAACGTTTCAGGACCGCCCTCGAGATGGCCCGGGCCATCGAATCGCACATCGGCCAGGATACGGTCCTCGGGGGCAGGCACAGGTTGAGCAGGCTCGTCAGCAGCAGGAGCTGCATCGATCCCGGCCGGACTGAAAGCTCCATGATAAAACGCCCCCGCAGACACATGATCTTCCCCCTTGCGGCTACCCTGTTGCTGATAACGGCAGCAGTGGCCATTCTCGGCGCCAATCCCGACAACCTCGAATACATGAGGCGCAGGATCAGCGCCCTTCTCGCCCCGGAACCGAGACCGGCCGGGCAGGATCAGTTCATGGCCGGCCACGAGGATATGCTCGGCGACCCCCTCTCGCTGGCGCTCTCCGAAACGGACTCATCCCTGGCCTGCGCGGCAGAGGCCGACTCGGCGAATGCAGCCCCTGGAGAGACGAGCATCGCGATGAACGGACCGGCAGCGGCCGATACCGCCGAGCGGGACCAGTCTCCGGAAGCGGCAGTCACGGAGGACACCGAACCGCAAGAAGGGAAACCGGCAGTCGAAACGGCGGCCGCCGCGGCAGAGGATAAACCTCCCCCGGACATGCCGGGATACATCGAGATATATGTCGATCCTGCAGCGGAGATTCTCCTTGATGGGCGCGTCAGCACGTTCGGAGGACATTTCGGACCGCTCGAAATCAAACCGGGACGGCACGACATCGTGTGCAGGCAGGACGGTCACAGGGATTACCGCGAGACCGTCGTGGTACAGAAGGGCGAGCTGTCGAGGCGGCGTGTGATACTCCAGCAACTGACCGGCAACCTCGAGTTCGACACCATTACAGGGGCAAGGGTTTACATCGACGGCATCTTCAAGGGCACGGTGCCGTTCTCGAGACCGCTTGCAATGAGTATCGGGAACCACCGTGTCGAACTGAAGAAGATGGGATACCGCGACTGGTCGAACACGGTTATAATTCCTGCCGACGAAACGGTCACACTGCGGATCAACCTCGTTCCCCGGTAACGTCTCTCCCCAACAGCGACCGAACCCGCTCGAGCACCGCCTCGACCGGGACGGACTCCACCCGTCCGTCGTTTGACTGTACGGCGACGACGCAGTCAACGGGAGGTTTCCAGCGCGACGGGTCCGTCGGGCCGAACACGGCGACACACCGCGCCCTGACCGCGCCGGCGACGTGCATGATCCCTGTATCGTTGCACAGGGTGATACGCGCCCCGCGCATGAGCGCCCCGAGAAAACCGACACCCGGCCTGAAGACGAACGGCAGCGCCCCGCCGTAGCACCGCTCGAACGCAGAACCGGCCTCCATGTCCACCGGCCCGGTCACCATGACCGTCCGGAGCTTGAACTCCCGCTCCAGCGCCCGCGCGGCCCCGGCGAAATTAACCGCGGGCCATATATTCTGCTTTTTCCCCGCTCCCGGGTGCACGACGATGAAACCGGCGGCCTCGAGCCCGTTCGATTCGATGAACCGGCTGCACTCCCGCTCATCCTCTTCGGTCGGAACAAGTATCGATGAAAGGTCGCTCTCGTCAACGCCGAGTATGGAGAGTGGATACAGGTTGTGCTCGCTCTCGTGCATCCGCTCCAGATCGGTTTCCCGCGGAAGCGGCAGAACAAGGTGATACAGCCTTTCAGCGATATCATGTCCGAAAGGACTGCCTGTCGATCCGATACGTAACGCCGCCCCGCTCGCCAGAGCGAGCAGACTGCTCGTGACGGAGAACGAGACCGTGTTGAGAACGATAACCGCGTCGAATCTCCCCTTTCGCAGGTCAACCATGAATCGAAGAAGGCGAAACAGGTTCAACCGGTTTCGCTCCTTGGCATATGTTAATACCTCGTCGATATATGGATTGTTCAGCATGACATCGGTGTTGATCGATGCTGCTATCAGCGATATCCGTGCATCGGGAAACCGTCGGCGCAACCCCCTGAAGGCGGGAACGGCAAGCAGCATATCCCCCATCTGGTTATGCTGCCTGATCACGAGGAGTCGTTCGATCCGACGCCGTGCAAGATCGCCGGGCTCAATCTTACGTACCGGTACGAAGAATGATACGACCCGGGCAATTGCCAGTTTCCCGTGCTTCTCTATTTTTTTGAACAACGGTTACCTTGATTTTTTTTGGAACCTTTTTCGCCCTGACTCGTATGAAGGAATGAGAGTGGATCATTCACCCATCATCTTCATTCCCCTCCTTACCTTACAAGGCGGCCCGCAAGGGCCGCCGCCTCTTTCTATACCTTATCCGGCAGCGTTTCCAGTATCCTGAGATAGCTCTCGTACCGATCCGGGGAAATCTCGTTATGCTCGACCGCATCCTTGACGGCGCACGCCGGTTCGTGGCTGTGTGTGCACGTGGCGAACCGGCACCCCCCGAGGAACCGATCGAAATCCCTGAAACTCCGCCCGAGCGTCAAACGCGTCACCCCCCATATACCGAACTCACGGATACCCGGGGTATCACCGAGATACCCGCCGGTATCGAGGGGATGGAGTTCGAGATGCGTCGTTGTATGACGCCCCTTGCCAGTCTTCCTGCTGACCAGCCCGATCCTGAGCTCGAGCCCGGGCTGGATCGCGGACACGATCGAAGTCTTTCCCGTCCCGGAAGGGCCCACCATGATCGATTTCTTCCCCGCCATGAGGTCCTTCATACCGGAGATGTTGGCGCCATCATGTGCACTGCATAAGATAACACGGTATCCCATATCGACATAGCGGGCCATGACACGGTGGGTTGTACCGGATTCACCGGCGAGATCCATCTTGTTCACACAGATAACGGGCTCCATACGGCCGCATTCAGCAGCCACGAGCAACCTGTCCAGGAGCCGGAAATTCAGCTCCGGTTCCCGCACCGACATGACGAGGAATACGAAATCGAGATTCGCACAGAACACACGGCACCGGGCCTTTCCCGATGAGGCGCTTCGTGCAAATACCGACTTGCGCGGCAGGATGGCGGTGATGAGACCTGTCGGACCGCGGGAATCGGGACCCGTCCCACGCCTGAACTCGACATGATCCCCGACAACGGGGAGCCCGGATCCAGCGCCGCTTTTGACCCTGAAGCGTCCCCGCACCACACAACGCACCTCCGAATGGCCGCTTACAACGAAATAATCGGCGCCCTTGATCCGGATCACGAATCCGGCCATATATTCATTGGACGACATAATAGTACTATTCCGTGTCCGATATCATCTAAATGGAAATACGCAGCAGAATAACAAAAACATATTGTAAAAAAAAGCATTTATTGATATACATGTAGTGAACTGGGCAAGTAAGAAAAAATAGATATGGATGCAAACAAATTAGTTACATTTTTCGAGGAAGATCTCTGCATCTTCAGCCTCCGTTCCCGCAAGAAATTTTCCGCCCTGCAGGAAATGATCCGGCATCTGGCCGGAACAGGCCGCGTCTCGGATGAACATTTCATCATGGAGATGCTGAAAAACCGCGAGAGCCTCGGCAGCACCGGCCTGGGAAAGGGTGTTGCTTTTCCCCACGGAAGATCCCTTGCAATCAAAGAGCTTACCATCCTATTCGCAAGATCGCCGGGCGGCGTGGATTTCGAGGCGCTCGACAGTAAACCGACACGTATCTTTTTCCTCATACTCGCTCCATCCGATAAAGGGGCGGACACCTACCTCGCACTGCTGAGCGAACTGATCAGCCTTGTCCAGAAACCCAACAAACTCGGAGAGCTTAACAAGGTAAAGGACTACAAAACGTTGATCGAGATTCTGGGGGGTAACGGAAATTGAAGGAAGAGTTCAGGCTCCTGATAGCGCTCCAGGACCTCGACATCATGATCAAGGAAACAAAGGACCAATCCACTTCGGAGGAGCTGAAAAACCTCGGATTCAAGCTGACCGGGCTGAAGGAACTCCAGGAAGCACGCGTCAAACTCGCCCGGAAAATCCCTCCTGTTCTCATCAACAGATATGAAAAGCTGATGGAGCACTACACCATGGCAATTCTGCCCGTGACGAGCGACAAGTGCCTCGGCTGTTTCGTCAGGCTTCCCTCCGTCTTTTTCTCCGCGGCTCACAGCCACAGGCTGCTGACCTGCGAAAACTGCGGCAGGATGTTGTATCTGCTCTGATAAAGAAGAATCTCCCGTCAAACCATACGCAATCCGGGGCTTTCGATATTATTTGGAGAAAATGCATGGTCGTGGCAATATTCCATAAATAAACCTTGAGCTTTTAATATTTATCATGTAAAATATTTTAACGAGTCAAGAAATTTTACGAAAGTAGTCTGTCGTGAAGAACGAACGGCTCGAAGAGGGAATCATTTCCAGATACGTCGTTAAAAAGTCTATGGGCAAGTACCCGCCCTGGCAGGGTTTCGGCGTGACCGATTCCCTGAGCGACAAGGATTACCTGCTCTTTTCGCTGATCCAGCCACGGGGCCTGTCGATCTCGCTCGATGACCTCAAGATGAGGGATCACCTCTTCTCGAAAGATGGCGGGGTTGCGCCGCCGACCCTCTCGATGCAGAAAAACGGAAAGAAGATCACGTTTCTGCTGCCGCATGCCCGCCTGATACCGTTGAAAAAGGCGCTCCCCTCGATGGAACCGGACAAGGCGCTCGAGTTGTTGAGGGTCCTGCTCTCGCAGATACTCATGCGGCTTCAATCCGGTCTGCTGTTTCATAACCTGACTGTAGAATCGATCGTCGTCATCAACGGGGCGCTGAGCATTCTACCCACGGCATACCTGCTTCCCGGCGATACGCTGAAACACCTGAAAAAACATGACACGGAAAATGTGAAAAACGATCTGTCCCTCTACGGGGATTTCAACAGTATCGGCGGAATACTTGAGATCTTCTGTAAATACATAGTACCGGAACAATCGGATACCTGCCGTGCCCTGGCGCAGCGGCTCAGGGCCATCTGTGACAAATCGGATAAGGAAGATCTATTTTCGCTGATCGATGATATCGGCTCCTTCTTTTCAATCAGCGATTTCGACCCGCTTCTTCTTACGATGAGGAAACCGCCGCACGTCCCGTTTTCATCCGTGGAGAGGACGTTTCTTCAGGCAGCCGCGATTGCACTCGAAGGCCGCAAAACACTGACCGTGGTACGGGGTGAACGGGGCTGCGGGAAAACCCGCTTTCTCGATGTAATGTCCGGCAAGCTCAGGGACGAGCTGGGATTCAAGGAAGGATCGATCATAAGCGACCAGTCGATCTTCCAGAACATGGAACTGGTCGAAGTGCCCGAGAACATCGACTTCATCATGATGGACGATCATGTTCTGGAAAAGCATCTCGACAGCTTCTTCATATGCCGGCTCAGCCAGTACATCGCAAAATGCAAACTCGTTGTCATCGCCGTGAACGAAACTCCACCGAAGCATTTCATGAAAACACTGGAAAAGATCGGAGATGAACTCGACGTCACCATCGAAGAAATCACGCTCCCGTCACCGGGAAAAGAGGCAAAACGAAACATACTCGCAGGCCTCCTTCCCGGGAACAAAGCGGATCAGTGGCTGGGCATGATCGAACCGGGACATTCGCTCGCACTCATGTGCCACGATCTGAAGTGCAGGGTCCGGGGAACCCGCCGGGGGAAAAAGAAACCGGCCCGGAACTTTCTCGACGTCCTGGGCCGGGAGGAACGAGCAATCCTCAACTTCCTGACCGTCTTCAGGTTCGAACTTCCACTCTCGATTCTTCAGAACATCTACTCGACCGAGGAAGACGGTATCTACACCATCCTGCAGCAACTGGTGGCAAAGGGGCTCGTAACCGCGAGGTCGGAAGCCTCCACGCTGGCAGGCAACGATCTGTGCCTGGTATACAGCCTCTCCAGCAGAAGCCTGGCGGATGTCATCTCCCGGTCAATTCCAGCGGCGAGAAAAAAACAGATCCACCGTAACATCGTGCCGATACTGAAGCAGATCAAGAACCCCCTGCCGGTCTACATCTTTTACCATCTCGTGACCGGGGATGAACACGAAGAGGCGGCGCTGAAGGGATACGAACTATTCCAGATGCTCCTCAGGAAAAAGAAACAGAGCGCCATAAACTGCTTCAACAAAAACTACCTCGAGGAAAAACTGGACAGTTTCCTTCCTCCGGGGATGCGGTTCACCCTCCTGCTCGAGCTTGGCAACTACTTCTCGCTGATCGGGAAAATGGCAACGGCCGGGGCGTTGTACCGGAGGTGCCGTGAAAAGACCAGCGAAGAGAGCATGTGGAAGGAATTCAGATCCCAGGCCGTCGAAGCGATTCGCAAGGAATGTGAGATCCTCGAAAAGCGAGGCGAGTTCCTGAAAGCCAAGCGGCTGCTCAACAAGACCCTCGACACTCACGGGGAACATATCCTGGCGAACGAGCGTGCCAAACTGTACAACGATCTCGCATGGACCCATTACCGCCTTGGGCAATTCAGCAAATCCTGGGAGAACTGCCTGCTTGTACACAAACTCCTCGATAAGAAGCAGTATCCGGTGGAAATCGCGCAAGCGTACAACATGATGGGGACGATCAACTGGAACAGGAGCAGGTACGACGATGCAATCCTCTGCTACAAGCGATGCCTGGGCCTCAGGGAGGAAAGCGGCGATGAGATCGGTGTAGCGACCAGCTTCAATAACCTGGGACTTGCATACCGATCGATGGGACGGGTGAAGGAAGCGCTCGAATGCTTCAAGAAGAGCATGACGATCAAACAGAGCCACAACAACCTCCCCGGCCTGGCCGCCGTCCACCTGAACATCGCCCTCGCATACCTCGATATGGAAAAACTGAAAGAGGCGGAAACGAACTGCCTGATGGCGAGCAATCTGGCCGCCGAAATAGGCAACCAACAGCTTCTCGCCGAAACCTACGGAACGCTAGGCGAGATCCACTCGCTCCAGAAAAACTACGATAAGGCACGGGACTACTACTTCCAGGACCTGCATATATGTCACAAGACCAGTTCCCTGCGGGAGAAGGCGGTCGTGTTCAGAAGGCTCGGCGAGCTCAGCCTCGCGGAGAAGAAGATCACCGAGACAAAAGGGCTGCTCAAACAGGCCCGTACGTTGAACCAGAAGATCGGTTCCCGCCTCGAAACGGCTCTATTGAACCTGCTGGAAGGAAGGATCCTGCTCGCCAGTGGAAAACGGGAGCAGGGAAACCAAAAGCTCGAGGGCGCAAGCCTGGAGCTCTCGCTCCTCGGGCGCAAGAACATCGCCGCCTCGATCGCGGCGGAGATCGGCAACCTGTACCTCGAGGCAAGTAACGAACCGCTCGCACACGAATACCTGCTCAG
>DAOVFR010000290.1 GCA_030672805.1 Candidatus Krumholzibacteriota bacterium | reverse complement strand
GGTTCAAGTATCGCAACGGGATCCTGAAACGCATTCTCAAAACGCTCGCGTGGCGTTTCGTGCCGCGTGAACTCCTCGAGCGCCCGAAGAGCGGATTTGCCATTCCCGTCGAGAGATGGCTCAAGCGGGACCTGAACGACCTCGTGCACCGCTACCTTTCGCCTGAACGTGTCGCGGGCTGGAACCTTTTCGATCCGGCAAAGGTTGCCTCGGCAGTCGAGGGATTCGAACGCGGCGTTTTCCGTAACGGCCGCTTCATGTGGAGCCTTCTCATGTTTGCCATCTGGATGGAGGAAAGCGGACCGGGCAGGTTTCAGGCCTGCACGGGTGTTGTGCCTGCACGAAAACCGGCGGTCGGTTCAGAGGAACCTTCGAGGATCCGGTCCACCGCCTCGACGCCCATCATCACCGAGTGATCCATGTCGCCGATCTCGTACCGCCAGCTTCCGAATCGACCCCGTGAGAAGATACCCATCCGGGCGAGCGCCGGGTGAAGCGAGGCAAGAGCTCGATCCCTGTCTATCGAAGGTACGGGATACGCATATTCCACCGTTGTTCCCCACGTCGATACGATTGCCTGACGGTCCTTCCCGTCGATCAAGCCGCACCGCTCGAGCCCTGCAACTGCCTGTTCCGTGACCGGCCCGGCGTGCTCTGCTGCTTTCTGCCGGCATGGAATCTCGCAGAGGAACGATGAGTAACGCGCCGTATCCCCTTCCGGCACCATGGCCGGTGAGATATGCGGGAGCGACGTGACCCGGTAGAAAGGCAGATCGGACTCCGGGAAGTAAGCCCATCCGCCACAAGTGTCAACGGCCGGTTTTTCCAGACCGACGCCTACGGTTTGTATGCTCCTGTAATGAAGCATTCTTGCAGATTGGATCAGCGTGTGCCGTTTCGGTCTGATCAGCGAGACGAGCCGGTCGATCGGTATCGTGCTGATCATGGTGTCGTATGTGTTTTCCGCACCGTTCTCGAAGTGGAGCGTCCGCGATTCGGTGTCGATACTCGAGAGCGGAGCGGACAGCACGAGGTTTTTTCTGATAAGCGGCACGATGGCCTGGAACAACCCCCCGATACCACCCGAGGAGGGGTACTGGTATGTGCTGCAGGAACCGCTGCCTATATCGTCCATGTTCAGGACGATATTTCTCAGTATCCGCTCGAAGCTGGCCGTTCCGATCTTTTCCGTGACCCATCCCCTGTCGAGCGTATCGATCTGGTCGCCCCAGATCTTCGAGTTGTAGGGAAGAAGGAACAGGTTGGCGATACCAGGTCCGAACAGCCAGGTGACCCATTCGCTGAAATTCGTCGAGGTGTTCGGGGTGGACTGCGCCTTGTAAAGTCCGAGCAGGCATTCGAGCACCTGGGGGGGCGGGAGGTGATGTATGTTGTTCTGGAACGGGTAGGGGACCCATTTGTCCAGGAGGTAGACCCGGGCCTGTTGCGCACGTTCCAGCAGCCTGTCTCTCAACAGGAGGTGAACGAACCGGTTGAAGTACGGGTACTGTGAAGAGATGACATGCCGGCCCAGGTCCCAGGTGAATCCCTCTTTGTCGGTGAACGATGAGGCCAGACCGCCGATGCGGTCGCACCGTTCGTAGATCGACCAGTTCAGGTGCCCCTTCTCGTACAGTCTGAATGCTGCTCCGAGTCCCGTTGCACCCGCACCGATTATCACGATCCGCTTCTGCATCACGGTCCTTCGTTGAGGGGTGCCCTCGCGCGTCTCGGGTTATCCCCGCCGATCCCGCCGGCAGCGTAATCGTTTCCCCTGCCCGTTGCGGGAATGTGCCTGGTGACGCGAAATGGTGTCCTCATATCTATTTCGACCGTGCCGTCGGTGTTTATGAGTTATTATTTGGCGGGAAAACCGGGGCCCGGATAAGCCCCGTGTACCAGTCCAATAACCCGGAAGGGCAGAGTTCCACGGCATGCCCGTGGGTATCTACGTTGTCGTGTTATAGGTGGTTTGTTGATTCTCGATATGGTCGACTAGCTTACATGAAATGGTGAATTCACCCACCAGGCTTTTCAGATATGCGCCGTTGCGCTCGAAGGGGAACTCGACGAGACGCGGCCGTCCGGAATGATGCAGGTGTATCCGTTCGAGGAGATTGCCGTAATTCCGTATCGATTCGGGCAGGGTAGCGAAAAAGACGAAGTCGACAAGCTCGAGCGCTTCATCGGCCTGAAGAGCGCACAGGACCGTCCGCCGCAGGCCGGTCGACTTCTCGATGCGGCACCGCGGCTGGCACTTGGTCAGCAGCCGCCCCACCTTCAGGTAGGCGTATGTGTTCCTCGAGAGGAAGGCGGGAACGTACACGTGATACGGATCCGCCTGCTCGATCCGCCTGATCACGTAGTTGATCTCGGACGATGTGGGGATTTTCTCCACGCTGCTCGTCTCCTTGAGCATCTGTGCCTTGAGCAGCCCCCTGTCGAGGTCGGGATCCGCCAGCAGATCCCCCTGGAAATCGTCGTTGTCGAGTTTCATCGTCATGATGGCCTGTGCCTTTTTCATGAACAGTTCCATGACCGAGTTTGTGGAACCGCGGAGCCTGTCGCAGTCTATCTCGATGACCCAGAACGGAAGCGGAATCATTCCTTTTTCCGCCTCCTGCGGCGGGACGGCTTCGAAGACGGTGACCGGTTCGAGACCGTTCAGTGTCAGGATCCAGTACCGGAAACAGGTCGGACACTGGAAGGTCACGAACTGTCCCATGACGGGAAGCTCATTTCCGCAGTGGCCGCAACGGAGCGGCTTGACGATGAAA
>DAOVFR010000149.1 GCA_030672805.1 Candidatus Krumholzibacteriota bacterium | reverse complement strand
CCCGGAACCGGATCAGGGGCGATACGACAGAAGGAAAAGGAGAGAGGCCATGAGGAAGGTACTTTACGCACTGCACCTGGCCATTTTCATGATACTCGCATGCTCGTCAGCAGTACATGCGAGGGATACGGCCGAACCGCTCATCATCGATCATACCCGTACGCGGATCTCGACGATCCCCGTCGAATGGATAGAACAGACCAAGGATAACCGCAAGTTGTACTATACCCGGCAGTCGCACGGCATGCAGCTCAACCAGGGCCTGTACCTTATCGAACAAGACGATCCCTTCTATGACGCCACGTGGCCGAACCCCGGTTACCTCCCCGAGGTTGAAGACGCGCTGTGCATCCGTATCCTCAACGCGGATCACCATGGTTTCTGGCGGGGCTCGGGGCTTCAAACGACACGAAACGTCCTCGACGGCACACCGGAGATCAACGTCGCCGGATTCTCCTGGTGCACACAGCTCGACGGGGCGAGCGAGGGCTTCGTCGATGAATACCTCGACGCGATGAGCACCCTCGAATCCGAGTATCCCGGCGTGACGTTCGTTTACATGACCGGCACTTCCGAACACGGCGGATCATACGGGTACAACAGGCATCTACGGAACGAGCAGATCAGGCAGTACTGTATCGATAACAACAAAGTCCTGTACGATTTCGCGGACATCGATTCGTGGTGGTATGACACTGCTGCGGAGAACTGGGAACAGGCGACGTATGAATACAACGGGCATACGATTCCCGTCGAGCACCCACAGCTTGCCGGCAACGACGCCTATCACACGTCTTGCGAAAATTGCGAGCAGAAGGGCAAGGCTGCCTGGTGGATGATGGCGGTGCTCGAGGGATGGCAAGGTTCGTCGACCGATGTCGCGATAACATCTTTTTCCGGAGAATACCGGAACGGGGTCGTCGAGCTAAGCTGGAGCGTGGGGCAGCATGACCGGCCGGACGGCTACAACATATACCGTTCGGAAGACGGCGGCATGATCTACTCGATGATCAACGGAGCCCTCATCCCCGCCGGCGGCGGGAACCGGTTCAAGGACGCCAATATAGTTCCGGGCCGCACGTACCGGTACCGCCTCGCCGCGGTGGAAGGCAGCGCGAAGTATGAATCCATGATCATCATTGTTTCGACCACCAGCGAGCAGATCGGACTGTTCAATAACTGTCCGAACCCGTTCAATCCGACGACGACCATCACGTTTCACCTGAACGATCAACATCACTGCACGCTGAGGGTATACGACGTACAGGGAAGATGCGTTAAAACGTTGTGTAACGGCAACATGAACAGGGGATCACACAACATCACCTGGGACGGAACAAGCGATAGTGGAAACAGGATGGGATCGGGCGTTTATTTCTATCGTCTCCAGGCAGGCAAGAAGGTTCTGAGCAGGAAGATGCTCCTGCTCCGGTAGCATCCACATCCGGGGTGAAACATCACCCAATATCATGAACGGGGGAGGCAGGACGGCACCCTTGCCTCCCCCGATTTTCACGTATCGTCCGTTTCCGTTGATAGTACGCCCTGCCGCCGGCATCGACCGCTAGAACGACACCCCCGCCGTTATAAGAAGCATCGAGATCGACTGCTTGACCTTTTCCAGGTCTTTATCAATCGATTCCGACGATCCCGCCACTGTCAGACAGGCCTTTCCACCGAACTCCGGCTCGCCAATGTTCAGGTAGCGGACATCCACGTTGAACCTCTCGCCGATGATGACGCCTCCGCCGAAACCGAAACAGAACGCCGTGACGAGGTCCCAGGTCACCTCGCTGCTGAAATTAGCGGTGATCGTGCCGGCTGTGAACCTGCCGTCTATATCCATCTTCGGCGCCTTGACAAGGCTCAGGCCTCCCAACCCCATCCCGTAAACACCGAGGGCTGGTGAGGCCTCCGCCTCGAACCTGACACCGGTCATTAAAGGTACGTTCATCCACGAACCCATGTCGAAGCTCACGATTCTTATGCCCTCTTCTTCATATTCATCAATCGGGTACTTGTCGATGTCGATGCCGTTCAGTACGAATGCGCCGCTCGCTATCCAGCCAAGACCTCCCGTCCCGATCGGCATACAGAACTCGACGCCCCCACCATAGCCCGTCTTGGCATATCCGGCCTTTTCTCCCCCATCCCCGGCGAAGTCGCCGAGCGGCATCGATACACCGCCGAAGAAACCGAATGACTGGGCATGGCAGGCGCCCGCCGCCGTGAACAACACGAGAAGCACCAGAATGGCTGTCTGTTTCATCGCATCTTCCTTCCCCGTGAATATTTACCTCACGGCTTTCCGCATTATATTCCGGATATCGACCTATTCAACTGATATTCAACGGATCGACATCCCACCTGACCTCGGCCCGGGACCGCCCCGGGACAGCCGCGCGCGCGGCGCTGACCAGCTTCTTCCTCTCCGCATCATCCAGGTCACCCCTGATGAGGATCTGCATACGGTACCTGCCCCGCAGCTTTTCGATCATCGCCGGCGCGGGCCCGAGAACCCGGCAGTCCCGCTTCGACCGACATGTCTTGACGACGGCCGCGGCTACCTGTTCGGCGCCCGTGCAGGCATCTCCGGAAGAGGTGGACGATACGGTCAGGAGAACGAGCCGGCCGAACGGCGGATACCCGAGTTCCTTGCGAAGCTTGAGCTCCGCCGCGGCGAATCCATCGTAATCGTGTTTGGGCAGGTGATCGAACAGGTAATGGCCGGGGATATACGTCTGGACGATGACCCGTCCTCCCCTTTCCCCCCGTCCCGTACGGCCGGCCGCCTGGGAGAGAAGCTGAAACGATCGCTCGGCGGCCCTGAAGTCTGGAAAATTCAGTCCCGTGTCGGCCGAAATCACACCGACAAGGGTGACCAGCGGATAGTGGTGTCCCTTGGCGACCATCTGCGTGCCGAGTAGTATGTCGGCTTCTCCACCGGAGAACCGCTCCAGTATATCGAGGTGGCCTCTCTTTCCCGCCGTCGTATCAAGATCCATCCGCAGCACGCGGGCGCCGGGGAGCAGGTTCCGTAGCTCCATCTCCACCCGCTGCGTCCCGAGGCCTTTCCGGACAAGCCCGTACGACCCGCAAGAAGGGCACGCGCCGGGCGGCTCTTCCTCGAACCCGCAGTAGTGACAGAGCAGCCTGTTCTCCCTGCTGTGATACGTCAGCGAGATCGCGCAGTTCGGGCAACGCTCGATCAACCCACACTTCCTGCACTGGATGAAGCTCGCGTGACCCCGCCGGTTGAGCAGGACGATCGCCTGTTCCCGATTTTCGAGACACGATTCGAGTGCGTCGAGAAGCTCGACGGAAAAGGTCCCCCTCCGTTCCCTCATATCGATGATATCAACGCCAGGCATCGTTCCAATCACGGGGCGTGAACTGAGCCTGAGATAGCCCCGCTCTCCCTTTTGTGCCGCCACGTATGTTTCGAGCGATGGTGTCGCGGAACCGAAAAGCAGAACCGCACCCTCGTTCCTTGCGCGGAATTCCGCGACCGCCTTTGCGTTGTAGTGGGGTTTCTCCTCCTGCTTGAATGAACCGTCCTGCTCCTCGTCGATGACGATGATTCCGAGGTCTCGCAGTGGTACGAAGACGGAGGAGCGCGCCCCGATGACAACCCTTATATCGCCGCGGGATACTCCTTTCCATATCGAACTGCGCTGTGCGCCGGTCAACCGGCTGTGAATCACTGCCACCCCATCCCCAAAGCGCCGTCTGAATCTCGACGTCGTCTGCGGGATGAGGGCGATCTCCGGTATCAGGACGAGAGCGCTTCTGCCCAGCTTGAGAGCCTGGTCGATACACCGGAGATAGACCTCCGTCTTTCCGCTTCCCGTAACGCCGTGAAGAAGGAAGCTCGCGGTCCCGCCGGAGGAGAGCACTTTTCCGACTGCATCACACGCCGTTCGCTGTTCCGCGTTCAGCTCCGGGTACTCGATCTCGTCTGGAAATATGCCGGCCGTCTCGTCCTCCCCGGATAAACGGCCCGCGCCCTTCACGCCCGCGGGAAGGATCGCCCGCAGCACTTCGCCGAGTGAATGGACATAGTATCGCGACATCCAACGGGCCAGATCAAGAAGGACGCCGCTGATCAGGGGCTCGTCATCGATGAGCGAAACGATCTGTTTCAGCCTCACCTTTCCCGGCGGACTGCGCCTGAGAGATACAACATAGCCGGTCATCCGGCGGCGCCCGAACGGCACGAGAACGCGGCAGCCGGGCACACAGGCGCCCCCCATTTCAGCAGGCACACTGTACGTGAAAAGCTTGTTAACAGGAACAGGAAGGGCAACATCTACAAAGGAGGGTTTCGGTTTGTTTCCCATAGTACATGGGATTATAGGCCGGACGATTCCCCCCGGCAAATGAAAAGCTTACCTCGGGCATGAGAGCAGCTCGTGGATCCTGTCGATCAGCTTGTTCGGACTGAATGGCTTCACGATGTAATCGGTTGCCCCGACTTCGTATCCCAGCCGCTTGTCGATGTCCCTCCCCTTCGCGGTGAGAAGAACCACCGGGATGTTCTTTGTCAGCGGGTTCGCCTTCAGGATCCGGCATGCCTCGTAACCGTCGATCTTCGGCATCATGATATCGAGGATGATGAGATCGGGAAGTTCCCGGCGTGCTTTGTCGACAGCCTCCTCGCCGTTCGCGGCCGTGATGACCTCGTATCCTTCCGCACCGATACTGAATTCGAGTATCTGCGTGATGTTGATCTCGTCGTCTACAACCAGAATCTTGCCTTTTTTCATAGGGCGCCCTCCTTCACCGGTACTCCTGCCTGCTGTTTCTCCCCCTGTTTCTTTCTTGCCTTTCTCTCCCTCTCGAGCTCCCGCTCGACGGCATCGAGCACGAGTTCTCCATTCACCTCGCGGGCACCGAGCTCGTGAAGCACTTTCACGAATGCTCCAACAACCTTGGGATCGAACTTCGAACCAGCTCCCTTGA
Organism: Candidatus Krumholzibacteriota bacterium; assembly: GCA_030672805.1. Taxonomy (GTDB): domain Bacteria; phylum Krumholzibacteriota; class Krumholzibacteriia; order Krumholzibacteriales; family Krumholzibacteriaceae; genus DAOVFR01. Next base: position 1,467 of record DAOVFR010000149.1, on the reverse strand, counting down.
TGATCTCGTTCCGCGCCTCGTCGATCGTGTAGCACCGGCGGTACGGTCCCTGGGTGATCAGGGCCCTGAATGTATCAACGACATTGATGATTCTCGCTTCAACCGGGATCTCGCCGCCGACGAGGCCGTCCGGATAGCCACTGCCGTCGAAATTCTCGTGGTGGCTCTTCACCATCTTCATGATCCGTTCCTCGAGGCTCATCGGCGATATCATCGTAAAACCGATATTCGTGTGTCTTTGCAGCTTCTCCCACTCCTTCTCCACCAGCTCTTCTTTCTTTGCTCTGATATGGCGCGGCACCTTCATCATACCGAGATCGTACAGGTTCATCCCGAGCCTCAGCGCCGCGAGCGACTGCTCATCCAGGCTCATGCGCTTACCGACCGCCATCACTATCATCGTCAGGTTCGTCAGATTCCTGCTCCCCCATTCCTCTCGCATATCGAGGATCGCCCGCATCGCGTCCTTCAGCTTCTTGAAGTTCGAGGAGACCATTTCGTACGCATCAAGTTTCTTGAGCATCCCGCCGATAGTCCCGCTGAGCGCTTCGAGTATCTCCTTGTCCATCCTGGTGAACTCCCTGCCCTCGACGTGATCCGCCACGTTCAGCACGCCCACGATTTCCCCTCCGTCCCTCACCGGCACGGATAGAAAGGAATGAGAACCGTAATACGATGAGTTGTTGGCGCGCCCGAACCCGACATCCCGTTCGATATCGAACACGTGGAGCGATTCGCCCGTCTTGGCTACGCGCCCGGCGATCCGGTCACCTACCTCGATCCTCGTCCCCTGAACGAACTCCGGGTCAAGCCCCTTCGCGGCCACGATCCGCAGGATCTGCTGTTCCCTGTCGATGATCATGATCGATGCCTTCCGCGCCTGGAGAAACTCGGCGAGCATCTCGACAAGAAGCGAAAGGTAGCGCTCGCGCTCGAACCTGATGGACCCGATGAAACCGGTCGACGAGGCCTGTCTTACGATAATATCATTGATCGGCAGGCGGACGACGAATTTCGCCCCCGCCTCCTTCACGTTCTCGACCCAGATCTTTCCATCGTGCCAGTCGACAATATTCTTGCAGATCGCCAGCCCGAGCCCCGACCCCCCGTGTTCCCTCGTATGGCTCGAATCGACCTGGTGGAATCGTTCGAAAATCTTTTCGAGCTGATCTTCCGGTATCCCTTTCCCCGTGTCCTGAACCACTATCCTTGCCGCCGATGCTTCCTCCTCGAGGATCACGGTCACCTTGCCGCCGGACGGGGTGAACTTGACCGCGTTGCTCATCAGGTTCTGCAGGAGCTGCTTGATAAGCTCACGGTCCGCGTCTATCTTTGCAGGTTTCCTGGGAAGCCTGAGATCGCTGTTCACGTTTCCCTCGGCGTACTTCTCCTGCAGTCCCCTGTGCACTTCCTCGACCATCTCGTTAAGGTTGCACGACGTTTTTTCAACCTTCAGGTTGCCCGTCT
>DAOVFR010000165.1 GCA_030672805.1 Candidatus Krumholzibacteriota bacterium | reverse complement strand
CTTGGGGCAGATCAATTTGACGTTCGACATGTTGATGGACGCCTCTTTCTCGATGATGCCGCCTTGATCCGCCTGGGATGTCTGGCGCGTGTGGCGCTTTATCAGGTTTACCTTTTCAACAATGATACGTTTCTTCCCGGGAAACACTTTCAGGACCTTGCCTTCCATCCCCTTGGAGTTCCCCGAAATGACCTTGACCATATCGTTTTTCTTGATCCTCATCTAAAATGTTCCCCTTGTACCCTATATCACTTCCGGAGCGAGTGAGACGATCTTCATGAAACGCTTCTCCCTCAGCTCCCTGGCCACCGGGCCGAATATTCTCGTGCCTACCGGCTCCTTCTGCTCATTGATGATGACAGCCGCGTTCTGGTCGAACCGGATATAGCTGCCATCGTTACGGCGCACTTCCTTCCTGGTGCGCACCACGACACATTTTACGACCTGTCCCTTCTTGACAGTTCCGCCCGGTATCGCCACCTTTACCGAAGCGCTGATAATATCACCGATTGACGCATACCGCCTCCTGGAGCCGCCAAGAACTTTAATACAGCGGACACTCTTGGCCCCGGAATTATCGGCGACAACCAGATTCGTCTGCATCTTGATCATCGTCGTTTGCTCCTACTGTGCCCTATCCATGATTTCGACCACGCGCCAGCGCTTGAACTTGCTGAGCGGCCTTGTCGACATCAACTTGACCTTATCACCAACCCGACACTGGTTTTCCTCGTCGTGCGCCTTGATCTTCGATGTCTTCTTCACGATCTTCTTGTAGCGCGGGTGCTGGAACATCCGTTCCACCGTGACCGTCACCGTCTTGTCCATTCTGTCGCTGGCCACGCGACCGATCAGTGTCTTCCTGGGTTTTCTCTTCTCCATTGACTCACCTCGTGACGCTTCCCGCCTCTATTACGGGCTTTCCACCGTTCCGGCCGCCCCGGATTCACCGGCCATGATCTTCTCGTTGATAATCGTCTTGACCCTCGCCAGATCCCTTCTCGCCACCCTGGCCTGAAGCGGATTGTCCAGCCGCTTGATCGAGAGTTGAAGATTGAACCTGGCAAGTTCCTCGGCGAGGTCTTCCTCGCGCGCCCCGAGCTCCTCGAGGGTCATTTCCCGCAACTCGACTGCCTTCATGTTAAAACCGTCCGTAAAAATACATCACTAAGCTGCCTGGATTCGTTACCCGGCAACCTTTCCCGTGGCGACGCGCCGAACGAATTTAGTCTTTATCGGCAGCTTTGCCGATGCCAGCTCCATGGCACGCCTCGCCACCTCGAGATCCACGCCCTCGATCTCGAAAAGGATGCGTCCCGGTTTCACGACCGCCACCCAGTACTCCGGAGCACCCTTGCCCTTCCCCATCCTTGTCTCTGCCGGTTTGACGGTAACCGGTTTATCCGGAAAGACCCTTATCCACAGTTTTCCCTGACGCTTCACGTGGCGCATGATGGCGACACGCGCCGCCTCGATCTGCCGGTTTGTAAGCCAGGCCGGCGCCTCCGTCTGCAGGGCGTACTCGCCAAATGAGATCCTCGAACCCCTCTGTGCGGTTCCCCTCATGCGTCCCCGCTGCTGTTTCCGGTACTTCGTTCTTTTCGGCATCAACATGGATCGATCAACCTCTCTTTGCCGCGTGTTCCTAGCGGCCGCGGATCGTTTCCTCGATTGCCGTCTCGCTCATTCGGCGCTTGAAATCCTTCGGGAAAATCTCTCCGTGATAGATCCAAACCTTCACGCCAACGGTCCCGTACGTCGTGAACGACGTGGCCCTGGCATAATCGATATCCGCGCGGAGTGTATGCAGCGGCACACGGCCGTCCATGTATCCCTCGACACGTGACATCTCCGCACCGCCGAGCCGGCCCCCGCACTTGATCTTGATACCCCCGGCACCCATCCTCATGGCGGATGCAATCGCCTTCTTCATGGCCCGCCTGAATGACACACGCTGCTCGAGCTGTCCCGCGATGTGCTCGGCAACAAGCTGGGCATTGAGTTCCGGCCTCTTCACTTCCTTAATATCGATGTTCACTTTCTTTTCCGTCAGGTGAGCAAGTTCCTCGCTCAGGAAATCGACTTCGGCGCCCTTACGGCCGATGACCATTCCCGGCCTTGCAGTATATATATGAATCTTGACCTTGCCGCCGCGCCTCTCCACTCCGACCTTGGACACACCCGCCCTGGCGAGGCGCTTCTTGATATAGCGCCGTATCACGATATCCTCTTCGAGCCAATTGGCATAATTCTTCGATGTAAACCACCTGGAATCCCACGTGCGGTTGATGCCGAGCCGCAGTCCTATGGGATTAGTCTTCTGACCCAAAATCTCCTCCTTATGGATTCTGCTTCTTCTCTTCCTCTACCTTGTGCTCGACCACGACGGTAATATGACTGCTTCGCTTGCGAATACGGTAGGCACGACCCTGCGCCCTGGGGCGGATCCGGTACATGGTTCTGCCCTCGTCGATGAAGATCTCCTTCACGCCCATCACAGACGGCTCTATCGGATGAGAATACTTTTCCGCGAGGTTATGCATCGCGGATGCCACCGTCTTCCCGATCGGGCGCGCTGCCGCCTTCGGCGAGAACTTCAGGACCTCGAGCGCTTTCTCGACAGACTGCCCCCGCACCAGATCGGCAACGATCCTGGCCTTCCGCGGGCTAATCCGAACATGTCGCGCAACTGCGCGTCCTTCCATCTCTGCCTACCTCCGATATATCAAGCCTATCTCTTTTTGCCCCTGCTCGTATGGCCCCTGTACATCCTCGTCGGGACAAACTCCCCGACCTTATGCCCAACCATGTTCTCGGTGATGAAGATCGGGATGAACTTGTTGCCGTTATGCACGGCCAGGGTATGCCCGACATACTCGGGACTGATCGTTGATCTCCGCGCCCAGGTCTTGATAACCCTCTTCTCCCCCGTATTGTTCATCCTCTCTATCTTCGCGAAAAGCTTCTCGTCGATGTAGGGACCTTTCTTGATCGATCTGGCCATTGAGCCTCCAACTGCTCGTGTTTCCGTACGCCACTTTCGCGGCGAACTATTTTTTCTTTCTTCTATGAATGATGTACTTATCGGAAGATTTGCGTTTTCTCGTCCGGTATCCTTTCGTCGGCTTGCCCCACGGTGTCACCGGATGGCGGCCGCCGCTGCTCCGGCCCTCTCCGCCACCGAGCGGGTGATCGACCGGGTTCATCGCGACTCCGCGCACCTTGGGCCTCTTGCCCAGCCATCGTGAACGGCCCGCCTTTCCGATACTGATATTCTCGTGATCGATATTGCCGACCTGCCCGATCGTCGCATAGCACTCACGGCGGACCATCCGTATCTCGCCGCTCGGCATCCGCAGCAGCACGTTGTTGCCCTCCTTGGCCATGAGCTGCGCGTAGGTGCCGGCGCTGCGGCTCATCTGCGCACCCTTGCCTCTCACCAGTTCGATATTGTGAACGAAGACACCCGTCGGGATTTTCTCGAGCGGCAGGGCGTTGCCCGTGTGAATATCAGCGTCGGGGCCGGACAGTACGGTATCGCCTGCCTTGATGCCATGCGGCGCAATGATATACCGCTTTTCGCCGTCCGTGTAATTAAGCAGTGCAATAAACGCGGAACGGTTAGGATCATACTCGAGCGAAGCCACCTTGGCCGGAATGCCGTATTTGTCGCGCTTGAAGTCGATCCTCCGATACCGGCGCTTGTGCCCCCCGCCCATGCGGCGCATCGTGATGCGCCCCATGTTGTTCCGGCCTCCCGAGCTTTTCATCGGCTCGAGGAGGGCTTTCTCGGGCGCCTTCTTCGTCAGACCGGAGAAATCGGTCACTGTTTTGTATCGTAGCGCCGGTGTTCTCGGTTTGAATTTCTTGATCGCCATGACTAACGTTCCTTAGAGTTGCTCTCCATTTCAATGCACCGGCACCCGTTTGCCGGGGCGTCTCTTCATATCCCGGTCACACATGATCGAAGATGTCGATGTTGTCTCCCTTTGCAAGCGTCACAATGGCTTTTTTCCTGTCCGGGCGCTTCCCCGTGAAGCGGCCGGAACGCATGAAGGTTGTTTTCGTTTTCCCGTGGATGGTCGCCGTATTCACGCCCTTCACGGTGACGCTGAAAAGTTTCTCGACGGCCTGCTTGATCTCCCGTTTGTTGGCCCGAGGATCGACCTCGAAGACAAACTTGTTGCCTGCTTCCTTGATATGCGTGCTCCGCTCGGTGATCACGGGCTTGAGAATGATCTTGTAAATATCCAGCTTCACGCAAACACCTCCTCGAGGGAGGCCAGGGCATCCTTCGTGAAAAGAAGGACTTCCGCTTTCAGCACCTCGTAAGCGTTCATGTTACGGCTCAGAAGGAACTCTATGCGGGGGATGTTCCTCATCGATCGGTAGACTTCGTCATTGAACGAATCCATCACGAACAGCACTCTCTTGTCATGAAGGCCTGCACCGCGGAGAAACCCGACGAAGGTCTTCGTCTTCGGCCGATCCACGGAAACGCTCTCGACGACCACCACACCGTCATTTTGTCCCTTGTCGGAGAGGGCCGATTTGAGTGCCAGACGTTTCACCTTCTTCGTAATCGTGAAGCCGTAATCTCTCGGATGCGGTCCAAAGACAACACCCCCACCACGCCAGATCGGCGAGCTGCGCCGGCCGGCGCGCGCGCGCCCGGTCCCCTTCTGACGGTATGGCTTCCTGGTGCCGTAATTCACATCGCTTCGCCCCTTGGAACTGGCAGTCCCCAGGCGTCTGTTCGCAAGGTACATACGGACCGCATCATAGAGAACCGGCCTGTTGACCGGCGCATCGAACAGCGACGCGGGAAGGTCCACCTTGCCTTTTATATCGCCTGTAAAATCGTACAATCGCGCACTAGCCATTACTCTTCCTCACCCGTTCCTTCTGGTTCGAGGGTGAAACAGTTACTCTCAGTATCGTGTTCCTCGCTCCGGGAACCGCTCCCCTGACTAGCAGGATGTTGTTCTCAACGTCGATCTGTACGACTTTGAGATTGCTGACGTTCATCCGTTTGTGTCCCATGCGGCCGGGGAGCTTCGTTCCTTTCAGCACCCTCGCCGGGTAAGCGGCCATCCCGATCGAACCCGGTATGCGGTGGGACATAGAACCGTGCGTCTTCTTGCCGCCATGAAAACCATGCCGTTTCACAACGCCCTGGTACCCCTTGCCTTTCGTCCTGCCGACGACGTTCACCATCGGAACATCCTTGAAGATGCTGATGTCTACAATCTGGCCCGGCTCGAATCCCTCAGGGTTGTCGACCCTGAACTCCTGCAGGTGCCGGCAGGGTGGAAGACCCGCCTTGCGGAAGTGCCCCAGCCCGGGCAGGTTAGAGCGCGTAGGACGAATCTCTTCGAACGCGATCTGCACCGCGCTGTACCCATCCTTCTCCTTTGTTTTCACCTGCACGACAGGGCACGGTCCGGCCTGGATGACGGAAACGGGCACAACCGTGCCGTTCTCTTCGAACACCTGTGTCATTCCTATCTTCTTGCCGATCAGCCCAACCATTTCATCCTCCGGACTCAAACCTTGATCTCTATGTCAACGCCGGCAGGGAGGTCCAGTTTTTGCAGAGCATCGACGGCTTTCGTTGTAACATTCGTGATCCATATCAAACGTTTATGCACCCTGATCTCGAACTGCTCCCTGGACTTTTTGTTCACGTGAGGAGAACGAAGAACCGTGTAGACCGTCCGCTTTGTCGGGAGAGGAATTGGCCCGGAAACCTCGGCGCCTGTTCTCCTTGCGGTCTTTACGATCTCTTCGGCACTGCGGTCCAGTGTCGAATGCTCATACGCCTTCAACTTTATCTGTATACTCTGACCATCCACCGGGTTAACCTCCGGAATCCACTATAATACGATCTACTCTAAAATCTCGGTTACAACTCCGGCGCCGACCGTGCGGCCGCCCTCGCGAATCGCAAACCGCAGCTCCTTCTCCATCGCAATCGGCGTGATCAGCTCTATCGCCAGCTCAACATCATCACCCGGCATCACCATCTCA
>DAOVFR010000248.1 GCA_030672805.1 Candidatus Krumholzibacteriota bacterium | reverse complement strand
TAGAAATAGAGCTAAAGAAAAAAATCGGCTACGAAGAGTTAGTGGGAAGTTACAGCGGCCTGATCCACGATATGGATGCCGTCTCTGATATCCTGTTTGACAGGGCATAGGAAGCCTCACAGTCCCACGTTAGAAAGAATGATGACCGAAAAAGACGTGAAACGCGTGGTAGTCATCACCGGCGGGTCGAGGGGTATCGGCCGGGCAATAACGCTGCGGCTCGCCTCCGAAGGCGCGGACTGTGCGATAAACTTCGTGAAAAACGAGGAGGCCGCCCGGGAGACCGCCGCCGGGGTGGAAAAGATGGGCGGGAAGGCCCTCGTCGTGCAGGCGGACATATCGGACCCAAGCGCCATCAAGAACCTGTTCAAGACGGTCAGGGAAGTGTTCGGACACCTTGATTTCTATGTATCGAATGCCGTTTCCGGCGTGCTCGGCCCGGTTGAGCGGATCGGGAAATTCGGCTGGGACAGGTCGTTAAACACGAATGCCCGTGCATTTCTTCTCGGCGGTCAGCAGGCAATCGGGCTCTTTCCCGGATCGGGCGGCAGGATGGTCGCCGTCTCGTCGATCGGCAGTTTCACGTGCCTGCCGGGGTATGCGGCGGTGGGCGCGAGCAAGGCCGCGATCGAGGCGCTGGTGAGATACTTCGCAAAGGAGCTGGCGCCGAGGAACATCAACGTCAACGCGGTCTCGGGCGGCCCGGTCGACACCGGCGCGCTCGATTACTTTCCCGAAAAGGAAAAGGTCCTGGAGGAGTGGAAGGCGAGAACACCGTTACACCGGATCGCGAAACCGGAGGAGATAGCCTCGATCGTCGCATTTCTGTGCTCGGACGAAGCATCATGGATCCAGGGCCAGACGATCGTGGCGGACGGAGGCCTCACGCTATGATCTTGGCCGGAGGCGCCTTGCGTCACATGAACCCCGCCGGAGGCCTCACGCTCTGACCCTCGCCGGAGGTGCCCTGCGTCACATGAACCCCGCCGGAGGCTTTATGCTCTGACCCTCGCCGGAGGCGCCCTGCGTCATCTCGTATAAAAATCGATCATCCGTTCGATTGCTTTCCGGCATACCGGGCAGAACCCGACCGGGTTCTTCGAGAACATTATACAATCCCTGTACGGCCGGTAAAGTCCCTTCGCCGAGTAACCCGCCCCCTCGAAGCACCCCACAACGTCCGCGAAAGTCGAATCGTCAGGCGTGGGAACGGGAGTGCCCTCGGCGATGAGATCCCCCCACTTGACATCCGTCGTATCGAGCAGCGCCGTGATGTTCGGCTCCCACGGTTCGACATCCCCTGGATACATCTCGTTATAGATAACGGCCGACGAATAATACTCATCACCGAGGCCGCCGAACGAGTGCCCGAACTCGTGCACGAAGACGTACCCGCTGTACTCGTTGTCGGCACTGCTCGTGGCGAAGAGATTGAAGATCCCTCCCCCGCCGTATTTCTCCGTGTTCGCGAGGACCATGATAAAGTCGTATGGAACGCTGCCGGCAATATCACGGAGCGCCTTGTTCGCCGTGCTGAGCATGTAACGGTCGAGATCGAGCGAGTTGAACGAAAGTCCCGCGATATTATTCCGGTACTCCCTCATGCGTGGGTCGTCAATGCCGGTATCGTCGGAAACCGCCTCGATCAGCCGGACGTTGAAATCGCTCCGCCTGCTGAGGAACGGCTCCTCCGAGAAGAACCCCTTCAGAAGCCGCTTCGCGTCGTCCCTGAACTTGTGCATCTGGTCCTTCCGGTACCCGTCCGCAATAACGACGATATCGACCTTCTCCCCTGCCGGACCGTTGACCTGGTGTTTCCTGATCTTGAAGTGCCCGAACCTGGTCCGGTTCCGGATGTGATAGTCCGACGGGTCCACGACGAGATCGAAAACGTTCCTGAATATGTTCCGCCGGTCCCGCCTGTCGATCCTTACCTGGATGGGACGCCTGGGGTACGGCAAGAGAACCGATTCGTGGAACGTTCTTGTGAAGCCGCGTTCCGCCTCGCCGGTCGTTGCCCATTCCCCGAAGATCGAGCAGTACCCGCGTGAGTAGATAAGATTGTTCGTCTGCAGGTCGAATACCCTGAAGATGTACCCGCCGAGATTCATCGTATCGATTAGCGCTCTCGGATTGCCCGCCCAGCAGGGCTCCTCGACCAGCTCGTCGAGACTGAACACCTCCTCGTCGGCAGTTCCCGTATGGTAGAGATCGATTCGAAGCGTCCTGTTGATGAAATAGTCATCGAATCCAGGCTGCGACATTCCCGCGGACGGCCCGGAAAACAGCAGCACGGAGACGATTAACCAGGTGATCCGGCGCATTCTTGTTCTCCTTCCGGTTTCATGTATTATCAATCACGTCAGGCAATGTGATTCATCCAAACAAACTGGATCATGAACGTTTACGTTTCTCGAACGTCCGTCTTTACCTCGTACGCGTCACGCCGGCCTGCCGGCAATCGCGCCTTATGCGACAACCCGTGCAGAACGGAGAGACGGGGGTGCAGACCGCCTTCCCGTACATCACGAGAAGATCGTTGATCTCGATCCAGTGCTCCTTCGGAAGCACCATCCGCAGAGCAAACTCCGTCTCGGCGGGGTTTCGGGTCGCAACCACTCCAAGCCTGTTCGATACGCGGTGAACATGCGTGTCGACGCATATGCCCGGCTTGCCGAAAGCGAGAGTTATCACGAGGTTCGCGGTCTTTCGGCCCACACCGGGCAGCTCGAGCAGGCCCTCGATCGTATCGGGGACCTTGCCGTTGAACCCGGAGATTATCTTTCGCGATAGTGCACGGATCGACTTCGCTTTCTGGTTGTAAAATCCCGCGGGAAAGATCAATTTCCCTATCTGCCTCTCCGTCAGGCGTGCCATGTCCTCCGGGGTGCTCGCCCGGGCGAAGAGCCTTCCGCTTGCCTCTCCCGTCACCTCGTCCCTGGTCCGTGCGCTTATCACGGTGGATACGAGCACCCTGAAAGGCGACCTGCTCCGCCTGGCGATCGTTGTGACCGACGGGTCTTTCTCACCCCTGACCGCGTCCCTGATCCGCGGCACGACGCGTCTAAGAACCACCCTTGCCCGCTTCTCGCCGATGGGAAACCAGTCCGCCTGAACTTGTTTTGAACTCACACTGCACCTCTCGCGAACCGATCGCTGTTTCACACGGAACGGGCGGGAAAAGAACGCTATCACAGCCCAAAAGACCCTGCAACTCATTTCACTTGACACATCCGGTTACAGGTACGTATCCTTCCACCTTTCTCCGGCAGGCACGGATATCCACCGCCTGAATTCTAGCCGGAGAAAGCGATCCCGCGTTGTTACCGGGATTCATTTTGAAAAAAGCACCGACTATCCGCCGGGGACCGGACAAGGAGGCTGTCAGCCATGGATTGGACTTTCACCGAAGAGCAGAAGATGCTCAAGGAAATGGTTAAAAAGTTCGTCAACAACGAGATCAAACCTATCGCCGAGACAATCGACAAGGAAAAACGCATTCCCCGCGAGCTGATCGCCAAGATAGCCGAGCTCGGCCTGCTCGGCGTCTCGTTTCCGCCCGAGTACGGAGGCGCCGGAATGGGCGAAATAGGTTACTGCATCGTTCAGGAAGAGATCGGCCGCGGCTG
>DAOVFR010000001.1 GCA_030672805.1 Candidatus Krumholzibacteriota bacterium | reverse complement strand
GATACTCGTTGGAAACCTGTTTGCGATTGTCGTCGCGAAGCAGCTGTATGGCGGTCTCGGGTACAATCCGTTCAACCCGGCCCTGGTCGGACGCGTCGTGCTTCTCATCTCGTTCCCCGTCCATATGACGGCGCGGTGGGTGACACCCTCGAAATGGGGGCTGAACGCGGTTACGACGGCGACCCCGCTTACGAGGCTCAGGGAGAGCCTGATGACGCAGGGACACATCGACGTGCAGTTCACCCGGCAGGAGATAATCGATCTCCTGATTGGCAACCGTGCCGGATGCCTCGGAGAGGTCTCTGTTATCCTGCTGCTCGCGGGGGGGATCTTTCTCATCGCAAAACGTGTGATCTCGTGGCACACGCCGGTCGCTTTCATCGGAACGGTCTGGGTCATGACAGGCATCTTTCACCTGATCAACCCGGCGCGATACGCCGACCCGGGTTTCCACGTGATCACGGGCGGCCTCTTCATCGGTGCGATATTCATGGCTACCGACTACGTTACGAGCCCGATCACGGGCAGGGGAATGCTGGTATTCGGTGTGGGATGCGGTGTATTGACCGTCATCATACGACTGTTCGGAGCATATCCCGAAGGTGTGAGTTTTGCCATTTTACTCATGAATGCCGCAACGCCGCTCATCGACCGGTTCATGAAACCGGCTGTTTTCGGAGCGGTCAAGAAGAAGGCGGCATGACGGCGGTGTCGGTGAAACCCGAGGAGGTACATCTGTCATGAAAGAGATATTGAGACTCTGTTTCGTGCTGACGATTATCGCTGCCGTTTCCGCGGGAGTTCTCGCCTTCGTGAACCAGCAGACGGAGAAACCGATCGGGAAGTCGCACCTCGATGAGAAGATGAGCGCCGTCCGGAGCGTGCTGCCCCCGTTCGATAATGAACCGGACAGGGACACGGTAAAAATCAAGGAAGATGGGGCCGGCACAACGTTGTTCTACCGCGGCAGGAAGGACGGAGCAATAACAGGTGTTGCATTCGCCGCCGTTGCCCCGAACGGTTACTCGGGCGAGATCGAGATCATGATCGGTGTTGACACCGAGGGCATCGTGTGGGGGATAGAGGTTCTGAAGCATCTCGAAACACCGGGCCTCGGATCGAAGATCGAAACGTCCGATTTCAGGGATCAGTTCAAGGGGAAAAGTCTCAGCGACCCCGAGCAGTGGGAAGTGATGAAGGACGGCGGAGTGTTCAAGCAGATAACGGGCGCGACGATATCGTCCCGGGCCGTCACCTTTGCGGTTGCGCAGAGCCTCGAGTTCTTCCGCAAGCACAGTTCCCGCATCCTCGAGATCGAGGAACCCTCGAAGGAGGCCGATCGAGTACCGGTCAAGGAGCAGAAGGAATGAATGCCTGGAAAGAGTTCACGAAAGGATTCTGGAGCGAGAACCCGATTTTTCGCCTCGTGCTCGGGATCTGTCCGACCCTCGCGGTGACGACGACAGCCGAGAACGGCATCGGGATGGGTCTCGCCTCGACATTCGTACTTGTCTGTTCGAACACGGTCATCGCGATGATCCGGAACTTCATTCCGAAGAAGATCCGTATTCCCGCCTTCATCGTCATCATCGCCACCTTCGTTACGATAGTCGATCTCGTGATGGAAGGTTACTTCTTCGCTCTTCACAAGAGTCTCGGGCTCTTCATCCCGCTGATCGTCGTGAACTGCATCATCCTCGGCCGTGCCGAGGCCTTCGCGTCGAAGAACGGCGTGTTCATCTCGATGATCGACGGAATCGGCATGGGATTCGGATTCACGATTTCGCTCGTGCTGATCGGCGCGATTCGCGAGATCCTCGGCAACGGAAGTATCTTCAACGTCCCCATACTTGGAAGCTCCTATCTCCCGCTTCTTCTAATGATCCTGCCGCCGGGAGCGTTCATCGTGCTAGGCATTCTCCTCGGCCTCATGAACAAGGCGGAGATTTGCCTCGCAGAGCGTGCCGGACGCACACCGCTGATTCGCAAGGAACACGACTGTGCAAACTGCACGATTCATCGCGCGTGGTTCGGCCTCGGCGGCGGCGGGGAATAGAATTTTGAATTTGCAGGGACGGCCCTACTCGGTGAGTGACAACCGGCCCTCGAAATCACCTATTGCCTTGTACCGCGCCGCGCCGTTCCCCGGCAGGGCGTACAGCGCCCTGATACAGCCGGGGCGGTCGACGATGTCCCTTCCCCCGTCCGGACCGAGGACGAAGAGTCCGGTCGAAAGGGCGTCTGTCGCGAGCGCCGTGGGCGCGACGACGGTAACGCTGAGCACCCGGTCCACCGGTCTGCCGGTACGCGGATCGACAATATGGCCGTACCGTTTTTCTCCGATCACGACGAAGTTCTCATAGTTGCCTGACGTAGCCACCGCCTCGTCCCTGAGGAGAATAGTGCCTGTGATAGCGGCGCCGCCGTGCGGATCGCGGATCCCGACCGACCAGCCATCCTTTCCCGGCGGTGTTCCCAGTGCGTAGATGTTTCCTCCGAGATTGACGAGGGCACTCGTGGCGCCTTTCTCCCGCAGCAGCGAAACGGCGCGGTCAACCGCGTAACCCTTCGCGATGCCGCCGAGATCCAGTTCCATTCCCGGCTCGAGGGTTATTGACGAATCGCCGGCATCGAGTGTAACTCTTCGGTACCCGACGCGCGAGAGGGCCTCATCGATCTCGTTTTCCGTGGGGAGTCTCACATCCCCTCCATGGAATCCCCAGAGCCTGATCACCGGGCCGGCAGTGATGTCGAATGCCCCCGATGTTACCATGGAGAAATGGAGAGCGCTGTCGACGAGGACGAAAAGCTCGGCCGAGACCCTGAACCGGTTTCCCCGCGACAGGCGGTTCAGGCGGGAGAGCTCGCTGTCTTCCTTCCACGAGCTCATGATGCTCTCGATCCGGTGAAGCTCGTGCAGGGCGGAAGCCGCGGCCTCCCGGGCCTGCTCCTCGTCCAGGCCGCAGATCGTGACCGAGGCGGCCGTTCCCATGACGAACGTTTCCTGGAAGTACGGTTCCTCCTGCGAGCAGGAAGCGAACGTGATGCACGTCAAGAGGACCAGTGCGGTCCGGGCGGGTGCCCCCGTGCAGGGCGGTCGGGCGCTGCCGGATGCGGCGCCGTTGATGCGAAACGGCGCCATCTCTAGTATCCCGGCTTTTCGAGGAGCTTGAACATCCTCGTCTTGTATTCCTCGACACCCGGCTGGTTGAACGGGTTGATGCCGGCGAGCCGTCCCGAGACGGCGACGGCGACCTCGAAGAAGGTGAAGAGAACGCCGAGCGATTCGGGCGTTATCGAGGGCACCTCGATCGTCATAACGGGCAGGTTTCCAGCGGCGTGCGCGGCCAGGGTTCCCTCGAATGCCTTGCGGTTGACATGGGAAATGGTTTTTCCGGAGATATAGTTGAGGTTGTCGAGGTCATCCCCGTCATGCGGGATCGGGATATCGGAACGTGGATTTGCAGCGATGAGGAATGTCTCGAGCAGGTTGCGGTTGCCCTCCTGCAGGTACTGGCCCATCGAGTGAAGGTCCGTTGTCAACACGGTGGATGCCGGGAAAAGACCCTTGTGCTCTTTGCCCTCCGACTCGCCGGCGAGCTGCTTCCACCACTCGCAGAAAAGCGCGAGTTCCGGGTGGAAGGTCGAGAGGACCTCGACGATCGTTCCCCTCCCGTGGAGCGTAGAGCGCACCAGCGCGTACCGCAGCGCCTCGTTCGATGCATCCGTCCGGGTGAACCGGTCGATACCGGAGACGGCGCCGCCGAGCAGACCCGCGAGCGGAATGCCTGCCGTTGCACATGGAAAAAGGCCGACCGGCGATAGAACGCTGTAGCGGCCGCCGACATCGGGCGGGATCGGGAAAGTCTGCCAGTCTTTCTCCGCCGCCATCTGTCTCAATGCGCCCTTATCGGGGTCCGTTATTGCGATGATCCGCTTTCCGGTTTTGTCTTTTCCGAAGCGTTCGACGAGCTTCCCGCGGAGCAGGCGGAAGGCGATCGCGGTTTCTGTCGTCGTCCCCGATTTCGAGATGACGCATACGGCGAAGCGTTTGTCCTCGAGTGAGGAGAGAAGACGGGAATGATACTCCGGTGAAAGGTTGTTCCCCGCAAAGAGCACGGGGAAAGGGGTTTCTTCCGGAAGCGCTTCGATCGCGGCCCGCGACCCGAGGTACGAACCCCCGATTCCCACGACGACCAGGAGGTCGTTCTCGTCCTGGATACGTTTCGCTGCATCGGTGATCTCGCCGATCTCTCTTTCCGGCGTCCGGGGGAGGTCGAGCCAACCGAGAAAATCGGATCCCGGTCCTTCATGCCGGAGAAGGGATTGCAGCGCGTCGAATGCCCCGGGCATGGCGCCGGCGATTTCCTGTTCGCTGACGAATCGATTCACGTGGTCCGTATTCAGGGCGATCACGTCGGTCTCCTTTATCTTCGCATCCGTTATCCCCACCGATCATTCCGCTCCGGCGAGGGTTTTTTCGACCAGCTCGATCGTCTCTTCCGTGTGCGTGACGACTTCCGTGCGGATCGATTCCGCTTTCTCGATGGTTTCCTTCTTGAACGTCTCGTCCTCTATTCCGGGCAGGTTGATCCGTACGTTCAGGTATGCCCCTTCGGCCGCCGCCCGTGCGGTGAGCGCCGCAACGCCGGCGTCGCTTACCGAGTTCCTGTTTCCCTTCACGGCGACACGGCGTGCTAGCGCCGCCGCGTTCCCGGTCCGCCGCAGCACGCCGAGCGGCACGAGCGTTGCCTCCCTGGTTGCTTCCTCGATGGCGGCCTGACGCGCGGCCTTTTCCTCGTCGGTCTTTTTCGGCATGCGCATCGCGTCCATGACCCGGTTGAAAGCGTCAGTGTCGCGATCGACGTCTGCGAGAAACTCGTCCTTGAGCGTCTGGCCCTCGACGCCGATCTTTTCCATCTCGTCGAACGTTTCCTCGTATCCCTTCTTGCCGTGCGTGAGGGACGCCACCATCGAGGAGAGCGCACCACTCAGGGCGCCGCAGAGCGCCGCAACGCTTCCGCCTCCCGGCGCAGGGGCGTCCGTCGAGAGCAGGTCGGAGAAATCGTCCACCTTCATCGAGGCAAGCATCGATTTCCGCTTCACCTGGTACTCGATGATCTTCTTGTCCGGCTCGAAGGCGTAGAGATCGTCGAGGCCCATCGAGAGAACGGCGATATGGATCAACTCGGCGTCGGGCACCCCGGTCGTCTTGCCCTGTTTCCTCAGGTAGTGCCTGCCCGCCTCGATCATTGCCTGCAGAGGGATCAGGCCGACGAGCTCGCTTCCCGTGACCCTCACACCGTGTTCGGAGGCCAGGCGGCAGCACTCGTCGAAGACTGCATGGGGGGAGGTCATCTTGTAGTTCGTGAGGTTCATCGATATCTGCGCCCTCCCGAAGTCTTCAATGTACCAGCCTACCGCCTTGCATTCCTTGAAGAGCCCCGGTGCCCGGAGCGCCTTGCCGTTTTTGTCTCGAACGACCTTTCCGCTGACATCGCGTTTCAACCGTCCCTTTTCCCTGATCGTAAATGCGATATCCCGGGCGATCGACCGGTCCCGCGTGTTCAGGTTGATATTATAAGCGATGAGGAATTCTCTTGCTCCGATCACCGTTGCCCCCGCCCTGGCGTTGAAAGTTGCGGGCCCGAAATCAGGTTTCCATTCGGGCTTCGTCAGCTTCTCGGGCAGGGCCTCGTACTCGCCGGACCTGACCGCCGCAAGGTTTCTCCGTTCGGGTTTCATCGCGGCCGCCTCGTACAGGTACACGGGAATGCCAAGCTCGTCGCCGACACGGGCTCCAAGCGTTCGTGCGAACCCGGCGCAGTCCTCCATCGTAACACCGGACACGGGCACGAACGGGCAGACGTCCGTTGCGCCCATGCGCGCGTGTGCACCGTGGTGTTTCGACATATCGAGCACCTCGGCTGCCTTCGCGATCGCCCTGAACGCAGCCTCGATGACCGCTTCCGGAGTGCCGACGAAGGTGACAACCGTTCTGTTAGTGTCCTTGCCCGGGTCTACGTCGAGGAGCTCGGCGCCCTCGGTAGAACCGATCTCGTTCGTGATCTGGTCGATTTTCGCCATGTCGCGGCCTTCGCTGAAGTTGGGCACGCATTCAACCAGTTTCATCATATGTATCACTCCTTGTGTTCCATTCGACTATCTGACAATATGGGGGTAGCATATAAAGGTCGCATGCCTAGGTCAAGTACGAGCTTGCATCCCGCAGCGGGGAGGCGGATGGTATATTACGTCAGCGTCACGCTTTCGAGGTTCGAGGAGAAGGTCGAAGCGGTCGTCAGCAACGGGTTTCACCCGGAGATCCGTATGTCGAACGTCGGCCGCCTGATGGAGCTGTCAGACGCGGACATCGATCGATTGCGGCGCCGTCTCGAGCAGCGGTCGTTGACGGGTTTCACGCATGGTCCGTTCTTCGGGCTCGATGTCGCCGGAATCGACGAAACGATCTCGCGGTACTCAATTGAGAGCATCGTACGGGGACTCGAGGTGACCGCCGCGATCGGCGGGAAGGTCATGGTGGTCCATACCGGATACTCGCCGTTTTTCTCACGCGGGGGCAGGAGGCACTGGTTTCGAAACTGGACGGAGCGCATGAGCGGTGTGGCCGGTAAAGCCGCGGAACTGGGCGTGATACTCGCGCTGGAGAATACATGGGAGGACAAGCCGGAAGTTCTGCTTCACCTCGCCGGGATGCTCCCCGGCGAGTACGTCGGGTTCTGCCTGGACACCGGGCATATCAATGCTTTTTCGCGTCTGCCCGTGCGGCGCTGGTGGAAGTGCCTCGGGGACCGGGTAGTCGCGGTTCACCTGCATGACAATGACGGCCTTTCCGACGATCATCTGCCCCCGGGAAAGGGAACGTTCGATTTCGGAACGTTCGTCGGTCTTATGAAGGAGCGCGGCGAGCTGCCGCTGCTCGATTTCGAGGTCGGCATCGAGGAAGCTGTCCGGGGACGGCGATACATCGAGAGGCTGATCGGTGACGCGTGATAATGGTGTGATAACGGGACTGCCGGTGTGCGGTGTCCCGCTTGACGGAGGTATCGGGAAATGACAAATGTCCTGGTCGTTGTCGTCATCGTGCTCTCGATCGCCGTGATTACGCTTCTCTTGATTCTCCTCAAGAGGTCGGCGGCGATGGGGGAAGGACAAACGGGAAAGACGCTCCGCGAGGAGTTCCGCCTGAACCGGGAGGAGGCGGCGGGGTCGGCGGCGGAACTCAGGAAGGAGGTCGCGGCCGGGCAGCGGTTGTCAACGGAGGCGATGGTGAGCACGATCGGGGAAATGGGCACGGCCCAGGCTGACCGTCTCGAAGAGGTGGCGAAGCGTATCAAGGAGCTGACCGGCTCGAGCGAGGCGAAGCTCGAACTGATGCGCGGGACGATCGAGGATAAACTCAGGAGCATCCAGGAGAGTAACGAGCGAAGGCTTGACCAGATGCGCAACGTGGTCGACGAGAAGCTTCAGAGCACGCTCGAAAAGAGAATCGGTGAATCGTTCAAGAGGGTAAGCGAGCAGCTCGAAAGGGTTCACGAGGGGCTTGGCAAGATGCAGGGCCTCGCCGACGGCGTCGGTGATCTGAAGAGAGTGCTTACGAACGTCAAGACTCGCGGGACCTGGGGAGAGGTCCAGCTCGGGGCGATCCTCGAACAGATCATGACGCCGGAGCAGTACGGCATGAATGTCAAGACGAAGGAGGACTCGGACGAGTATGTCGAGTATGTGATCAAACTTCCCGGCCGGGATGGTCATGGCGATTCCTGCGTCTGGCTTCCGATCGATTCGAAGTTCCCGCAGGAACCGTACCTGCGTCTCGTCCAGGCCGCGGAGACGGCCGACGCGGATGCGGTGAAGCAGGCGGCAAACGAGCTGGAGAGGGCCGTCAAGAATTCCGCGAAGGATATCAGCGAAAAGTATCTCAATCCACCGAGGACCACCGATTTCGCAATCATGTTCCTGCCGACCGAGGGCCTGTACGCCGAGGTGCTCAGGCAGCCGGGACTGGTGGAGGATCTCCAGGTAAAGTTGCGCGTCGTCGTGGCTGGACCGACGACGCTTGCCGCGATACTGAACAGCCTGCGCATGGGATTCCGGACACTGGCGATCGAGAAACGATCGAGCGAGGTCTGGATGATCCTTGGAGCGATCAAGACCGAGTTCGGAAGGTTCGGTACAGTCCTCGACAGGGTGAAGCGCCAGCTAAACACCGCGTCGAACACGATCGAGGAAACGGGCCGCAGGACAAGGGCTATGGAACGGAAACTTCGCGATGTGGAACAGCTGCCCGAGGAATCGACAGCGGATCTACTTGGTCTTCCGTCGCCGGACGGATCTGAAGACAGTGCAGACGATGCATGACCGCATGAACTTTTTCCCGTACGGACCCACCGCGGGTCCTGTCGCCGGCCAGCCCCACCGTGCTCGCCTTCGCCGTGCGCTGTTGTTTCTGCACAGGTTTTTATTGCTTGTAAACGCTGGATGAATTCTCTACAGTTCAAAGTGAATCGGGATTTAAGGATAATCGTTGATATGTTGAAGGGAGGGAAACATGAAGGAGATCGAGGTCGGAAAGGTGGCCGATTATTTCGCGCATATCGGCGTCGTGGCGATAGAGATCACCTCGGAAGATATCAAGGTGGGTGACACCCTCCATTTCAAAGGGCACACTACCGATTTCACGCAGAAGATCAACTCGATTCAGATCGAGCACGAGTCCGTGGAAGAGGCCGGAGTCGGCTCGAATGTCGGTATCAAGGTGAAGGACCGTGTGAGATCGCACGACTTGGTTTTCAAGGTTATCGAGGAGTAGAGATGGGGCGCCCCTGCCAAGATAAGGCTGTTTGATACTACTTGCCGAGTATAATCAGGACACCGAACAACACGAACAGCCCGCCCGAGACGAAGCGGATCACCCGTTCTCCGATCAGGGCCGGCAGGTAGCTTCCGACAAGGATGCCGGCGGCGGTGGCGAGCAGCATGGCGAGTCCCGCTCCGGCGAAGACGGCCCAGGGTGATCGGTATCTTGTTGCGAGTGAGATTGCCGCGAGTTGTGTCTTATCGCCGATCTCGGCTAGAAACATGATCCCGAACGAAGCAGCGAAGATCTTCCACATTCTACTCAATTCCTTTCGATATTTTCTCTCCGATCTCGGTGACCATCTGTTTCAGGGCGGGCAGGCATCCCGCCTCCTCGATACCCTCTTCGAGAAGCCGCACGCCGGCGGGGATGTAACGGAGGAAATGCCGTTTTCCCTCTCTCAGGCCCAGTCGTGCAAAGGCGGCGAGCGCCTGCAGGTTCCGCTGGATTCCCGCAAGGACGAAGAGCCCGGCGTATTCCCCGAAACCGGGCGGTACGGGCGCCCCGGCTTCCTTCAACCTGTCATGAAAGAAGGCGAGAAGTCCGATTCTCGCTTCCCGGTCGAGCGGGTGATAGGGGTCCTTGAGCAGCGACGCGGCGTCGTAGAGGCCGGGTCCCCGGTGGGCCGCCTGGAAATCGATCAATCTCGGCTTGCCGTCCTTGACGATGATGTTCCTGCACTGGAAATCGCGGTGCATGAACAGTCGGGGACGTCCGGCGAGCGTCCCGGCGAGGAGCGTCCTCTCGCTTTCCCACCCGCCGGCGTATCTAACGGGGCAGTACCCGTCGATGAACTCCCTCGCAAAGTATTCCGTCTCGCCGAGAAGTGTTTTTTCGTCGAACACGGTTTCCTCGAGGAAACCTTCCCGCTTCATCGCTGCCGTGACCGCCGTCTCGAGAAGTACCAGCATCTCGATACACATCCTGTACAGTGCGAGTTCACTCCCGGGATCCGCTTCCTCGAGCCAGTCCTCGAGGTGGAGCCCGCCGAGGTCTTCCATCAGGAGCACGCCGCGCTGCCGGTCCACGTTGTAGAATTCAGGTACGCCGACGCCGTTCTTGCGCAAGAAAGCGCCAATCTCGACGTACCGTTCGAACTCGCCGGCGCCGGGCTGGGAGAGAACGACGGCCGACCGTATTCCGTCCGATATACGGTAGAAACCCCTGTGCGACCCGCCGTGCGCGAGCGGGGTCAATTCCGCCGGACCGTCGAACGGGCCCCGGTCCGACTGTACGGCGAGGCGGACGGCGGTTTCGGCCAGGTCTTTCAGGAATGCGGGATCGTTATTCATTGCTCCGCTCCGTTTCGAGACTTCCTCCGGGATAGATGATCGCGTTGCGGTACGAGGTGTCCCCGGGTACGGCCGTCCCTTCGAGGATGACGCAGTTTTCGAGAACCGTGTTTCGTCCGACACGGGCTCCCGGACCGACCTCGAGAAAGCCCCGCCAGACTGCATCCGGCGCCACGAAAGCCCCTTCACCCACGTGAAGCGGAAGGGGAGGGGGCGGGAGAAGACGGTCGTAGACGGTCTTCTCGACCAGTATTGTTCTGTGCACGTCGAGGTACGACCGTGGAGATCCGATCTCGTTCCACAGGTACCGGGGGTCGATCGTGGAAATATCCAGTCCATGCACGGAGCCGGGATGCTCCTCGATCATCGCATGGAGGATCGGGGCGAGACCTCCCGGCACGCCGCGCGGGAAGAAGGAGAGGGCTCCAGCCGATATGACAGAGAGTCCCGTGTACCCGAGTGCCTTGACGTCCGGTTCATCCGGCGAATCGAACGTGCCGAAGCGCCGCACCTCTCCCGTACCGGTACACCAGACGTTCCGTACCGGTCCCTCCGGGGAGAGAACAAGGGTAACGAGCTGCCCCCGTTCCGCGTGGTACCGGAGAACCGGTGCGAAATCGATGTTCGAGACTATGTCCCCGTTATGGATCATGATAACTCCGTACCGCTCCAGGTGTTGGGCCATATGTCCGATTCCGCCTCCGATTCCGAGGAGGCGTTCCTCGTGATGGAAGGTGAGCGGCCGGTCCATCGATGAGGCGAACGCCTCGATTCTCTCGCCGAGGTGAAAGAGGTTGCAGTGGATACGGGCGGCCCCGCTCCGCAGGAGCTTCTCTGCGATGACCTCGAAGAGGGGAATTCCAAGGACGGGAAGAAGCGGTTTCGGAACGGTCTCCGTGATAGGCCTCATCCGCCTTCCGAGCCCGGCGGTGAGGATCACTCCTGCGACCGATTCACGATTGGATGAACGATCCATATGACAGACCCGGTTACCGTAGGGCGCAGCTTCGAGATAGGTCAGTGGACTTGCTGGGGGCGATTATTGATAAAGCGGGCCGATTAGTAAAGCAGGAAAGGTTCTCTCCGGCGTGAAAACTCCGCCTCGTCCCTATCCCACGACCGGAACAGTTCCGCCAGCCCCGTCTTCTTCCCGGCCGATTTCCTCAATTTCTCGCTTCCCGAAAGGATGTCGATAGGGGGATGCTCGAAATCGTATTCGTACGGAGGTTCGCTCCAGGCGAACCGATCCGGATACAGAGCGGCGGCGGCTCCGATGACTTCGGCCCCGAACCGCACCGGCCGGAAACGTTCCCGGTCGAGTACGTGGACCTGGACGCCTCCGCATACCTCGCCATGGTATTTATCCCACGTCGGCGTAAAACGGCATGGCCGGAGTGCCGCTCCCTCGATGGGGAACCCGCGCAGCGCGTCTGCGAAGGGACCGGGTTCTATCCATGGGGCGCCGATGATCTCGAAGGGCCGTGTCGTGCCCCGTCCCTCGGAGATGTTCGTTCCCTCGAGCATCACCGTTCCCGGGTAGACTGCGGCAGTGTCGGCGGTCGGGATGTTCGGCGAAGGGAGCACCCACGGCAGGCCGGTTTCCTCGAAGTACATCGAGCGTTTCCATCCGGCCATCCGCACAACCTCGAGACGGCAGGCCGGTTCCCCGGCCGTGTCGATCATCGTGAGTATCTCGCCCGGCGTCATCCCGTGTCTCATCACGAGCGGGAAAAGCCCGACAAAGGAGAAGAGGCCCGGTTCGAGCAGCGGCCCCTCGACCAGTTCGCCCCCGATCGGGTTCGGCCGGTCACAGACGATAACCTCCGTACCCGTCCCGGCACACGCGCGCATCATCAGGACGGCGGTCCAGATATATGTGTACGGCCGGGCCCCGGCGTCGGGCAGGTCGATGATGATTGTGTCCAGCTCCCGGAGCACCGACGCATCCGGTTCGCGGCTCTTCCCGTAGAGCGAGTGTACCGGTATCCCGAGCGTTTCGTGCCTGAAGCCCTTCCATTCGACCATGTTCGCCTGGGTGTCACCGCGATAACCGTGCTGGGGACCGAACAGGCAGGAGAGACGCACACCGTTCGAGACGAGTGCTTCCGCCGCGTGACGAAGGTCGGCCGTCACTGACGCCGGATTGGCAAGAAGCCCGATACGCCTGCCCTGCAGGCGTGTCCGGGCCTCCCGCAACAGTATATCGATTCCCGTCTCTACCAATCGAATTCCCGAGGGCTCGAACCGGACCGAGCCGGTCCGTTCCTGTGTGCATCACCCGATTATAATTCCCAGCGGTAAACTACGAGCGTGTCCGGCGGATTGTAATCATCTTCGATCGCTGTCTTGATCCAGCCGATTCCCGGTGCAAGCCATGACGTGTAATGTATCGCGTGCTCGCCGCCCGTTCCCTTGTTCAGGGTAACCGACATGCTGTGAATGTAGCAACCCTTGAATGTGCCTTCGAGCTCATCGTTTTCCAGGTCAACCGCTTCTCCTCCGATATGGAACTCGCAGTCGATCGTTTCCGTACCCGATCCGCCCTCGAACGTGGTCGAGGACTCCCATGTGCTGTCGGCCCAGTCCGTTACGGGCAGTTTCAGGAATGACATCGGATCGTTCCATGTCATGGTGAACTCGTAGATACCGCCGTCGTACTCGTCCCTGCCGAGATGCAGGATACAGGTCGACGTCCACTGCATGTGCCAGATCTCGCGGATCTCCGATACTTCCTCGAAAACGATGTCGAACGTTCCCGTGCCGGGATTGTAGTTCTCGATTCTCCTGGTTTCCTCGTAAGCACTGGTGATTGAGGAGTACCAGATGATGCTCGATTCAACGAGGAAGTACTGTGGCGCCCCGGAGGTTGTAAATGAGTATTCCGTCGGATCCGGATCGATCGGGTTGCCCGCCTGGTCGGTCACACCGGCACCGAGGATCACCCAGTATGTGCAGCCCGGAAACAGGTTCATTGCCGGTGTCAGCGTGATCGATGAGTAGTCATCGTTCCAAGCCGGTTCGGATGAGAGTAATCCAATGATCCGCGCGTCGACGTTCGAAGCCGGCATACCGAAATACGGGTACATCGGCTCGCTGAAGGTCATGACGATCTGGCTTATGTTTCTTGGAACGCCCGTTGCGCCGTTCGGTGGTGACGTGCCGGCGAGATACGGCCTTACGTTGTCATCGAGCGTCCTGAACGAGAACTGGCAGACATCACCCATTGGATTGCCCGAGAGATCGGTCGCCGCTCCGCTGACCGTCACCGTGATGAGGCTGTCGGTCGGGAAGGGAGGGTGATATATCACAAGGTCGAGACCCAGCCACTCCATCCATGTTTCGAATTCGTCCGGTACGGGATCGATCTCGATATCGTTCTGCTGACTCCAGTCGAACATGCCGGCCATCATCTCGCTGAAGGTGATCGTAATCGGGTTCGACGGGCTGACATCGTTTTCCCCGTTGGACGGGTCGGTTCCGATGACGTACGGGGCCGTTACGTCCTCTTCGCCCGTCGTGTTGAAAGAGACGGTGTGGTCGGCGCCGAGCTCGTTACCCGACGTGTCCTCGCAGTTTTCACCGATCACCATCGAATAGAGGTAATCGTTCTCGAGGAGCGAGGTCAGGTTGACGAAAAGGGTATCGTTCTTCCAGGAGAGGTTGTGGTAAATACCGGGGATGAATGAAACGTTCGACTCGACAGTTTCAGTGTCCATTTCCTCGCTGAACAGCACCCAGAACGGTCCGCTCCTCGTAACGTCCGTTGCCCCGTCCGCGGGAAAGGATGCCAGCACTTCCGGCGGGGTTGTGTCCTGTGCGGGCTGTTCGGTTGTATCGGTCGTGTCTTCGGAACAGCCCATAACAAACACTGCCAGGGCGACAATGCTTGAAAAGGCCAGTGATCTCAACTTTGCGGGCTTCATGTATCGGTCCTTCCTGCTGCTTGATTATGGCCGTGCCGGCCAGATTCGTTCCCCGGGCATCAATACCACTGTGCCCGGCCCGATTGCCGTTATCGTGGGACTTGCAAGTTTTGCGCCTTATCGTTACTATGAAACGTTGAATTACGGAAAATAATATTGCATGTATATTTAAATAGATACAGGAACACAAGAGAAAGGTTGAAAATGCATTCACGAGGAATAATTTTCCACTTGCTGTTCGGCATGGCGCTGGTGTCTGTCGCAGCCTCGTTCACGGGATGCTCGCGGGAGGGACGGCCGCGCCGGCGGGGCACCCTGGTCATCGGCGAGATCAGTAACTTCGAGTCGCTCAACCCGATGGGGACAACCGACGCTCATGCCCGTGATATCTACAAGTTGATGTTTCTAACCCTGCTCGTTGAGCAGGGCGATTTTCTCACCTTCACGCCGCGGCTCGCGAGATCGTATGAGTTCTCGGGGGACCGGAAGCTGCTGACCTTTCACCTGAGAGACGACGTGGTGTGGAGCGACGGGATTCGGTGCACCGCCCATGATGTCGAGGCGACGTTCATGGCACAGAAGGACCCCGAGGTTCTCTGGAGCAGCAGGCATCTCAAGGAATACATCGACAGCGTCAGGGCGATCGATGATTACACGGCGGTCTACTATTTCAACAGGGTCTACCCGTACCAGTTGATGGATGCCGTTGATGGTCCGATCATGCCGAAGCATTTCCTGGAGAGCATCCCGGCTGGGGAGATACGCATGATTCCCGCCGAAGATTTGCCGACGAACGGCCCGTTTCGTATCGGGGAGTGGATCAGGGGACAATCGCTGACCCTCCTTCCATACGACCGGTACTACGAGAAAGACAAACCGTACCTCGAGAGGGCCATATTCAAGATCATCCCCGACCAGGTAACACTGCTGACGCAGCTTCGCAGCGGAGAGATTGACTGCATGGAGAGTATTCCACCCGGCGAGGTTGGAAGCCTGAAAGACAACAATCCCGAGATCGAGATCCTCAGCTATCCGTCGCGTGTTTATATTTATATCGGCTGGAACAACGGGCACCCCCTTTTCGAAAGCCGCACGGTAAGGCGTGCGCTCACCATGGCGATCGACAGGAAACTGATCATCGATAACCTGCGTTTCGGATACGCCGAGGAATGTACAAGTCCCTTCGTGCCTATCCTCTGGGCGTACAATCCCGGCATTGAACCGATTCCATTCGATCCGGAACGGGCCGTGGAGATTCTCGCCGGGGAGGGATTCACCGACAGCGACATGGACGGCTGGCTCGACCGGAATGGTGAACGGTTCGAGTTCGAGCTCATCACGAATTACGGAAACCAGATCAGGATGGATGTGCAGGTGATGGTTCAGGAGATGCTGCGAAAGATCGGAATCAAGGTCAACATAGAGCAGTTCGAGTGGACTGTTTTTCTCGATCGTATCAAGGCCTCCGATTTCGAGGCGATGGTCAACGCATGGCGTGTCAGCACCAAGGCCGACCTGTCGCCGATCTGGGCATGCAAGGCTCGCGGTCCGGGCGGGTACAACAGGATCAACTACTGCAACGCGGTCGTCGACAGTCTAAACGACCTTGCCTGCGGCATGCTCGATTTCGAGGAGGCAAAGCCCCTTTTCTTCCAGGTCCAGGAGATCATCTACGAGGAGCAGCCGTATACGTTTCTCTACGTGGGCCACGCGCTCAATGCACTGCACCGGCGGTACAGAAACGTGAAGCCGAATGCGGTCAGTTTCTATCACAACCTGCACGAGTGGCGGGTTGGGGATGAGTAAGCGTTTACGCCGGCTGCATTCCCGCTGAAGGGAGATCCCGGCCGGCCGTTTCACATCACGGGGACGTAAATGATTCACAAGATCGGCATTGCGGCGCTCATCAGCGGAATCTCGGCGCAGGCGTTGAAACCATTCGTGGACCTCGTACAGAGACGTGGATTCAAGCTGATACGATTCATGGACACAGGAGGGATGCCCAGTTCCCATACCGCGGTTGTCACCGCGCTTACCGTCGGTGTGGCGGTTTACCAGGGAGTCTCGTCGCCGTTGTTCGGTATATCGCTGATCATGAGTCTCTACTTCATCTTCGAGGCGACCGGGCTCAGGCAGGAGGTCGGCAACCAGGCGAAGGTCCTGAACGAGATCATCGAAACAGTCAAGGAAACACACCATTTCAACGCCGACGAACTACGCGAACTCATCGGCCATACATGGGCGGAAGTGTTGGGAGGTTTCGCCCTCGGTCTGCTTGTGGCGCTGCTCGTTTACTGACGTTGGAGGAAACCGGAAAAAAAGCCTAAAAAAAGCCTTGACACTCATACAGGATACGACCCAGAATGACTGTGGATTCAATGTTTTCACCATACAGGGCAGCGTTTGTTCAAGTCCAAAGGAGTATAGCCGACAGGGAAATACACGGGATGTAGAAAGGTGCGAAGGACAGGGTGAATCTATGGCGGGAGTCCCTGTTCCTCATGGGTATGCTTGGAATTAGCGATAGATTTTGATCGGGCCGGATCATCAAGGATGATTTGGCCTTTTTCCATTAGGTAGCGTTGCGGTGAAGCCGCCCGGCGGCAGGCAGAAGGGAGAGATCATGCGAACCGTCTCGGTGATAAACCAGAAAGGAGGTTGCGGCAAGACGACCGTTTCGATCAACCTTGCCGCTGCTTTCAAGGAGATGGGCAGGCGGGTGCTTCTGATCGATCTCGATCCCCAATCTCATGCCTCGATAGGGTTGAACGTGTTTCTGGACGATGTCGAGCATACGTCGTATGACCTGTTGATGAATCCCCGTCTCAGGATACCGGAAGCGGCATTGAACATCGATGGGGATTTCGATATCATCGCGGCCTCGCCGATCCTCAGCGCGGTCGAACAGGAACTTTCGGGAAAACCGGCCCGGGAGGGAAAGCTGGTATCGAAAACAGCCAGGATCGCGGATCTGTACGATTATATCATCATCGATTCGCCACCGAACGTTGGTCTGTTGACATTCAATGCACTTATCGCGGCGAGTGACGTTCTTATACCTTTCGACCCTAGTTACTTCTCGCTGCAGGGGCTTGGGAAACTGAGGGAAACGCTGGATCTCCTCGAGAGCGAAACCAGGCACAGGGTGGCGGTTCACGTGTTGATCAACAACCTGGAGAAGAGAACGAATTTCTCCCGTGACATCGTGGCGGAGATCGACAGGAAACACGGTTCGGTCGTGATGGAAAGCACGATCAGCCATTCAGTCAGGTACAAGGAAGCGGCCTTGAGGGGTGTTTCGATCTTCCAGATGCGGGACACCGGCAGGCTGAAGCGGGAATTCCTCTCGCTGGCGGGCGAGATCGAAGAAAGGGTGTCAGTATTGGATACAGTCGATATCGAGGATTGGATGATCAGGCTTCACGGACCGAGGAAAGTGGAGGAGGGCATGTTATTCATGCTGGATGCTCCGAACTCAAACAGCGTGTACATAACCGGTGAATTCACGAACTGGTCCCGCGACGGTATCAGGATGAGCCGGGACGGCAAGGACGGATTATGGAAGGCCGTTCTTCATCTCGAACCCGGAGAGTACGAGTACCGGTTCATCGTTGACGGGGTATGGATCAAGGATCCCGCCAATACCGACTCCGTGCTGAACGAGTTCGGCCAGGAAAACTCGTTGTTGATCGTCTAACCATGCCTTCACGGAAAGCACCAAAGCGGCTTGCTGACGTTTCCCACCTCTTTCTGTCGGAACGAGAACATACGAATGGGTATCCGCAAAACAAAACGGAAGCTGGTGTCTGGCTGGCCGTTTCCGGCCGCCATCCGGCACGTGCGTTCCTTGCAGCGGGTGTCGCGGGAGGGTTTGCCGGCCAGGGGATGGGGGTCACACTTCTCGATGTGTGCCGTTCCCTGCCGAACATCGGTTACTATTACGGTCTCGACCCTTCCCGCTACCTTTCGGTGACCCTCGATGATGGGGCAGTGGTTGAGGGACAGGCCGGGCCCTTGCTCCGGTACTGTTTTTCCCCATCGCCGCACTCCCTCGCGAATCATGACCCGGGATCTCCGTGTCCCGGGTTTCCGCATATCATTATCTCGGCATTCATATATGATGACCCGGTTCCGGACAGCAAGCCGTTCCGTATGATCGAGGAGTGCTCGGTGCATTACCGCGTCAACGGCGGCGGTCGATCTCCATCACCCGACGTGATCGTCATCATGGAGCCGGGAAGCGGCAGGGGATCGTTACAACGGAAGATGATGCGGATCAGGGATCGTTACCCCGATGTGTTCATCTACCTTGCCGCCTCGGCGCCCGCCTGCCCGCCCGGCGATACGGCCTGCGGGATCATGCCGGCGCCGGCCAGTATCCTGCGGGGCCTCGGCCAGCGGAGGCCTCCATCGGACCCGTTTTTCACGGACCTGGCCCAGACGCTCTTACAGGTTCTGAGCAGTGCCAGGAGGAGCAAGGAGAATGAAGCGGCTGGATAACGCGGCGGCGGGTATCGAAAAGCTGTCAGCGCGCATCGATGCGGATGCAACCAGGTTCCTGTTTGTCAGGCTCTGCACCGAGGTAGCGGGTTTGGGCGGGGATATCGTGACAGAGGTTGCTCCATTCGAGATCCGTTTCCGTTCCCCATCCGGTTTTCTGGTCGCAGTTTCTCCCTACACGGAGCTGTTCCGGGTCACGGTCGGAACGACAGGCAGGGTGAGCATCCGTGTTTCCGGCGCCGATGAATATTTCTGGGCCCTCGATCATTCCCTGAAATCCTACCTGGCTGTTACGTGCAGGCGGTATGCCTCCTCCGGGTAGCCTCTCGTACACCCCCCCCCCGGTAACCCTTCCGGGGGAAAGTCGCAAGGATATTTGACTCAACATGATCAATGTTATATTTTACTTGAAGAGACCCCATCCCCTGAGAGGGGAAATGATGTGGAAGAGGATCGAGCTTGCAACCGTTCTCGTTCTGATGTTGGGTGTTGGGTCCTGTTTATTCCAGAATGATCCGCTTGTTCCGAACACACCCCCGATTATCAAGTCATATCAGCCTGTCGAAACATACATTACGCTTGAGGTTCTGGAATCGATCACGCTGGTGTTGAATGCGATCGATCCCGATAACGACCAGCTCGAGTACCGGTTTCTCCTTGGGGATTCCATACTGAGCACGGAGAACCGGGCCGTCTTCAACGCGGTAAGTGCCGGTAAATACCGCATAGAGGGACGGGCATACGATGGCAGTGTGTTCACCTTCCATGACTGGCATATAACCGTTTACGAGAAGCAGATCGAGCCTCCCGTGATCGTATGGCGCAATCCGGACCAGAACGACGTCTCGGTCGTCGTGGGGGATACGCTCGATTTTCACTTCAGTGTCGATCCGGATTACCCGGATCTTAACATCTACCTGTTCAAGCTGGTCGGCGTGAACTTTTATACGGACACGCCTGATTTCGAACACCGTTTCATGGAGCTTGGCGTCTTCAATCTCAGGGGCATCGTATGGGACGGCGAGTACGGCGACACGGTAAACTGGGACGTGAACGTAACGGGATTTCCCGATACGATACATCCTTCCTCGATCATCGATCTCGAGGGCTGGACCGGGGACAGCCCGGGCACCATCCGGCTCGAGTGGACGGCGCCGGGTGACGACACCACCTCAGGCAAGACGGCCGCGTATATCGTGAGGACCTCGACGACGCCTGTTCTGTCGGAATGCGACTGGCGCGATGCCTCAGACAAGAACGGGGAACCGTTGCCGTCCGAAGCGGGCACGAGAGAATCGATGATCGTCTCCGGACTCAATCCCGGCACGTATACGTTCGTGACGATCAGGGCGATCGATGACTTTTTCAACCTGTCGCCGATCGGTAACAACGTTCATCTTCTCATCAGGGGAATCGACGCCGAGGGGTACGTGATCGACCTGCAAACGGGGCATGGGGTCGAGGGTATCTTCGTATCGGCGGACGGCAAGATGGACACGACGGATGCGTCGGGGAGGTACCAGATCGATAACCTTCCCCTGTACACGAGCCAGATAGCCGCACGGGACGAGCTCTACGGTGGGGGCTTTATCGGTGACTATCATGATATGGTGTGTCCACTGGGAGATCTGAACTGGCATTTCTCTCTCGACCTGTATATCATGCCGGTCATCGAATTCGTCAGCGCGGTGAACCCGGAAGAATATTATTCCGATTTCCTCGACTTTTTCAGGCAACTCTCGCTGACGACGGGAAGACCGACGGAACCCACGATCAAGAGGAACTGGAATCATCTCCCGATAACCGTATACAACCCCGAATTCGTCGTCAGGCATGACACGATGACCCTTGACCTCGGTGAGTTCTGCCGGGGCGCCATGGAGGACTGGGAGATTAAAACCGGCAAGGATCATCTCTTCATAGAGACACAGGATGAATCAGAAGCGGATGTGAGGGTTGTCTACGATACGATATTGGTTAACCATCCTCATTACGTTAAAGTTACTGAAGTCAATCCAGACGGGACTCCCGGGAGAAAGGAAATAAGAATCTACACCAAGTACTCCGGAGTGTGGGTTTTCAGATACGCCGACATGATCTACGCACATGAATTCGGTCATATTCTCGGGATGGGGCACAGTTACGACAACGGCCACATAATGCTCGGGTTGACCCGCCCGAAAGTTAGACACGTGTCCGTTGACGAGGCAAATGTCGCCAAGATCATGTTCAATGTGCCTTACATCTTTGATTTCGATCACATAAAAAGGAATTAAATATGCCATATTGGCGCTAAATCATTGAATCAATGTGCCAAAATGACTCATTCCGTCAATGTACCTTTCCCCACGGTAGTATCACTCCATTCCGGCAGATCAGCTAACATATTGTAATTAAAGGAATTGAATGCTTGTCGTTGAAAGCGGCCCGAGTGGCATGCTTGCTGCGAATTGAACAATATGATATTGATGTGATACTGATCGATAAAGGAGAACTACCATGGTTCGATTAGATAGATTTACAGTAATGGCCCAGGAAGCGCTTCAGTCGGCCCGGGAGCGTGCATTCAAGCTCGGCTCTACCGAGATGACGCAGGCTCACCTCCTGGCGGTCCTTCTGGAACAGAAGGAGGGCATCGTCGTGCCGGTTCTCAGGAGAACGGGCATACATCTCTCCGCTCTCGTGGAAGGGACGGAGAAGATACTCTCGGGACTCCCGAGGTTCGAGACGGGTGGCTCCGAAGCGCCCCCGTCGATCGAGTTCAGGGAACTGCTCCGCCGGTCGATGTCAGAGGCCGAGCAGCTCCGCGACGAGTTTATCAGCACGGAGCACCTTCTACTCGCCCTTGCCGGTGATACCGGGCATGTCGGAGAACTGCTCAGGGAGACCGGCGTGACGCGTGATACGGTTCTGAAGGCATTGACCGGGGTAAGGGGCTCCCAGAGGGTGACGGACCAGAATCCGGAGAGCAAGTACATGGCGCTCGATCGGTTCACGATCGATTTCGTCAAGTTGGCACGCATGGGAAAGCTCGACCCCGTCATCGGCAGGGACGAGGAGATACGGCGTGTGAGCCAGATCCTCTCGAGACGTACGAAGAACAACCCTGTTCTTATCGGAGAGCCCGGTGTCGGGAAAACCGCCATTGTGGAGGGACTGGCGCAGCGGATCGCCGCCGGCGAAGTACCCGAGGGTCTCGGCTATAAGAGGCTTCTCGGTCTGGACATGGGTGCAATTGTGGCCGGCACGAAATTCCGGGGCGAGTTTGAGGAACGTTTCAAAGCGATACTGAAGGAAATCGGCGATTCCGGCGGCGGGATCATCCTCTTCATCGATGAGCTGCATACGCTCGTCGGTGCAGGCGCCGCGGAAGGTTCGGTGGATGCATCGAACATGATCAAGCCGGCCCTTGCACGCGGCGAGCTTCGCTGCATCGGTGCGACGACGCTCGACGAATACCGCAAGCACATCGAGAAAGACGCCGCCCTGGAGCGGCGTTTCCAGGTCGTCACGGTGCGCGAGCCGGGCGTTGACGAGACCGTTGCGATACTCCGGGGACTCAATGAGAAGTACGAGGTGCACCATGGCGTGAGGATTACCGACTCGGCGCTGATTGCGGCGGCAAAGCTGTCACACCGGTATATCAGCAGCCGCTTCCTGCCCGACAAGGCGATCGACCTGATCGACGAGGCGGCTTCGAGGATGAGGATGGAGATGGACAGCATGCCGATCGAGCTTGCCGGGATCCAGGATAAGATCACACAGCTCGAAATCGAGAAGCGCGCCCTCGAGAAGGAAAAAGGGAAGAAAGAGGTAAGGGAACGCCTTGCGATTGTCACGGAAAAGCTCTCCGGGCTCGAGGAAAGCGCCTCCGGGCTCAGGCTCAGGTGGGAAGACGAGAAGGCGGTCGTGGGCGCGATCAGGGAGCTCCAGGAAAAGCTGGGCAGGGCCCGGACCGACGAGCAGATCGCCCAGCGGGACGGTGACCTCGAGCGGGTTGCCGAACTCCGGTACGGCCATATCGTGGATCTCGAGAAGCAGCTCGAAGGGGCGAGGGTGAGACTGAAGGAGCTGCAGAAAACCGGCCGGCAGCTGATGAGGGAAGAGGTCAACGAGAGCGACATCGCCGGGATCGTGAGCAATTGGACCGGGATCCCGGTGAGCAGGATGCTCGAGGAGGAGCGCGAGAAGATCATCCATCTCGAGGAAAGAATAGCAAAACGGGTGATCGGTCAGCGTGAGGCGGTCGAGGCGGTGAGTAACGCGGTCCGCCGTTCCCGGGCGGGTTTGCAAAATCCGGATCAGCCGCTCGGATCGTTCATATTCCTGGGACCGACGGGTGTCGGCAAGACAGAGCTTGCAAAAGCCCTGGCGGAAACACTGTTCGACGACGAGAGCAACATGGTCCGTATCGATATGTCAGAATACATGGAGAAGCATTCCGTCTCGCGTCTGCTCGGCGCGCCTCCCGGTTACGTGGGATACGAGGAAGGCGGTTACCTGACCGAGGCGGTGAGGCGTAACCCCTATACCGTCATCCTGTTCGACGAGATCGAGAAAGCCCATCCCGACGTGTTCAACGTGCTGCTGCAGTTGCTCGACGACGGCCTGCTGACCGATTCGCAGGGACACAGGGTCGACTTCAAGAACACGATCGTGATCATGACCTCGAACCTTGGAACGCAGTTCATGCGAGAGGGGGAATGCATGAGCGAGGAGGAAACCGCGGACGCGACGATGAAAGCGCTTCGTGGGTTTTTCCGCCCGGAGTTCCTGAACCGCGTCGACGAGATCATCATTTTCCATCCCCTGACGATGGACGATATCCTCACCATCATCGATCTTCAGGTGGCGGGCATCAATGAGCGGCTCCGGGACAAGAATCTGATACTCGAGCTTACCGACGGGGCGCGCGCCGCCATCGCCACGCAGGGGTACAGTCCGGAGTTCGGGGCAAGACCGCTCAAGAGACTGATGCAGAGGATGCTGCTCGACCCGTTGGCGAAGAGGCTGATCGAAGAAACGATCTGTGAAAACCGCACGATCGAGGCCTGCATCGAAGACGGCCGTATCGCTTTCAGGGAGAAGTGACCACCTCATGAGAGTTGCCGGGCGCAGGTGCGTCAGACGAGGACCGCGGGCTCCTCGAGCAGTTCAGGGTTGTCGGTCAGCCACTTGCAGTTGGAATAGACCGGGTGTTCAGGGTCGATCATCTCGCCCGTGTCGAGTGCGTGTACGAGCTCGAGTACGCCGTTCGAGATACTGTACGCCGGATCGAAACCGAGGTTCTCCCGGATCAGCGAGAAATCGACACGGTAATCACGTTCATCGACCGATCCCGCCTTCACATTTAGCTCGATACGGGGCAGAACTTCCCTGATCATCCGTCCTACCTGCATGATTGTCAGGTTCAGATCCTCCCCGCCGGTGTTGTAGATCATACCTGCGACACGGTCGGCGGGCGCCTCGATCGCCGTTTTCAGCGCCCTTGCCGCGTCGCCAACGTGGAGGAAGGGTCTCCACTGGTTTCCACCGAAGATCGTGATCTTGCCATGCTTCCATGCATGCCCGGTGAAAGTGTTGACGACGAGGTCGAAGCGCGGTCTGTGGGAATATCCGAAGAGCGTCGACAACCTGAGAATACAACAGGCCGGCGCCGTGCCATTATCCGTTTCCTCCATCAGGACCCTCTCGCTCTCTACTTTGCTCTCCGCGTAGAGCGAGAGCGGTTCGAGCTTAATGTTCTCGTTTAGAAGCCCGCCGCAGTTCTTACCGTACGTGCTGCATGTGGATGTGTGCAGGATCCTCCGGACACCGGCCTGCCTGGCGAACCGTGCAATCAGCCGGATGGTTCTCACGTTGATGTCCACGGTTGCCCCGGGATTGATACGGCAGGCCTCATCGCCGACGATCGCGGCCAGGTTGACGACGGCGTCCTTTCCCTCCATGACGTGCTCGAGCAGCTCCCGGTCCCGGATGTCACCGCAATGAATTGTGATATTGTTCAGGCCTCGCATCCGCTGGAGTGATTGCGGTTCGTAGAAAAACCGGTCAAGAACGGTCACATCGTAATTGTCCTCCACCAGCAGACGTGCAAGGATGCAGCCGAGATACCCTCCTCCGCCGAGGATCAGGATCTTCTGTTTCGAGATCCTGCCCGCTCCGTGGAGCATGTCGTACGTGACCCCGCGGGGTTCGAGTTCTTCAGGTATCCACACCTTCCTATTCTCTATATTCGCCATTTCTGCTCCTTTAACCCTGTAGCTGCCGCCGGGTGAGCCCGATTTCCCGTGTATGTGCATGGATAGAGGCGATCGCCGAGGCGATCCCGGCCACCCCTTTCTTTCCCAGCGCCGAGTAGAGGGGAAGTGTAAGTACGTTGTGGGTGAGCCATTCCGTGACTGTGAGGTCGACGGACCGGTGCGGCAGGTTCATGTAGGCGCTCTGCATGTGGAGTGGGGGGTAGAAATACTTCTTCGTCTGGATATTCTCGGCAAGCAGGCACCTGTGGAGCGCGTCCCTGTCAATGCCGAACCCGTTCTCGTCGACGACGATCGTGAAATCCTTGTACGTATGCTGGCTGCCGTCGGAAATCTCCTGGAACCGGATCCCGGGCAGCCTGGAAAGCTCCCCGTAGTAGATCCCGGCAAGGTTCTGCCGGCTCGTGATCTCGGGGTCGACGAGGGGAAGTCCCTCGAGTACCAGGGCTGCGTTGAACTCCGCCATCCTCGCGTTCAGACCCGGCGCGAAACAGTCATAGGTGCCGGGATCGCCGTAATTGCGGAGCATCCTGACCTTCGCGGCGAGCTCGTCGCTGTCCGTTACGAGAAGTCCGCCCTCGCCGCCGGTGAGGAGCTTGGTCGGGCTCAGGCTGAAGATCTCGGCTGTTCCGAACCCGCCGATCCGACGGTTGCCGACGCTTGCGCCGAACGCGTGGGCCGCGTCGAAGATCAGCGGGATCCCGAGCTGTTCGGCTATCTCCTCGAGGGCATGAACCGGGGCCGGATTTCCGAAGATATGGACGGCGAGGATCGCTTCCGTATCTTTCGAGACGGCCTTCCTGATCGATTCGATCGAAATGTTCCAGTCACGTTCGCTGCAGTCCGCGAAGACCGGTCGTGCGCCGGCCCAGTAGATCGCATGCCCCGTGGCGGAGAATGTGAAACTCGGGACGATGACCTCGCCGGTGATCCCGAGCGCCTTCAATGTGAGGATCAGGCCGGACGAGCAGGAAGAAAGCGCAACGACGTGACGGGAGCCAACGAAACGGGCCATCTTCGTCTCGAGTTCCTCTACCGTCTTGTGGTTTGTGATCATCCTCGATGAATAGATGTCCTCGAGGCGCTTCGACACGCTGCTCCAGGGAGGGAGATTGGGCCTGATGATCGACACTGTTTTCTCGAATGCGGGGTTTCCGCCGAGAACGGCGGGCGTCCGGGTTTTCGTACCTGTACTGATTTCGGTCGTCGTCATGT
The DNA here is from genome assembly GCA_030672805.1 of Candidatus Krumholzibacteriota bacterium. Lineage (GTDB taxonomy): Bacteria > Krumholzibacteriota > Krumholzibacteriia > Krumholzibacteriales > Krumholzibacteriaceae > DAOVFR01. The sequence goes on along the minus strand of DAOVFR010000001.1, from coordinate 8,861 downwards.
TCACTCCGTTTCTGATCGAGACATGAACTCCCTTGCCATCGTTTCCGGGACGCTTTCCGCATTGACCGTCGTGCCGCCCGCGACGTTGCTGCCGTCCGGTACCCTCGCCGAGCGTTCGACGGTGCAGCCGGCTCCGAGGAAGCAGCTGTCACCGATCACAGCCCCTTCCTCGACACGCACCCGGTCGGAAAGGATGCATCCATCGCTTATGATGGCGTCCGGTGATACGTGTGCTGTTTTCGATATCGCACTGATCTGCCGGTAGCCGATTTGCCCCGCAAGCTTCGATAGCCAGAGTCTCGTTTCGCCGTCCGAGATGGCGACCAGGATCGCCTCCACGCCGAAGCGAAGGAACGTCGGAAGTTCGCGTCCCCTTCCGATCACGCTCAGACCGCAGACCTTTGTCCCTTCCTTCCAGGGGTCGTCATCGATGAATCCGATGATCTCGATAGAAGCCTGGCCGTCGAGTAACTCCTTGGCCGTCCTGCCGAGAAGTCCGGCTCCGTAAATAATTGTTTCCATCGTTCCAGTCCGTGTTGTGTGTCCCGAGGATCATCTGCACGCATTCATATGCAAGTGCGTGTACTCTCTATGAGATATCGGTCGATCCGGGTGAGACTTTAATCCCGGTTTGAAAGAGGAAATGATTGCAGGGTTCGCGGGAAAAAAGGTGCACGTCGAGGCCGGTCCACGTTCGCCAGGCGCGAACAGGTGCTTTCATGGAGCGCATATTCTCTTGATAGAGTGAACGTTACGGCATTGCCGGTGGATGCCCGGCGCTTCGATGTATGGAACGGAACTTGTAATGTTGAGTCTGAATATCGGAGTGTTGATGAGTACGAAATGAAGGGGTAACTGATGTCCAGGATCGCTTGCGTTGTAATTATCTTATGTGCGGCGCTCCTTGCACCGATTGGCGGCCCGGCCGCCCAGACGGCCGAACAGCGGGAGGCGCTCGACCGGTACCTTGAAACACGGGAGAAGGCCGGCGGCAAGGCGGAGGAACAGGATTCGGTATATATCTTCGAGCGAAGCGTCCCCCGGGTCCCTCCCGCCAGGGAAAAAACCGGCGGAGAGCCGGTGGAGAGCCGGCGGTTCGGACTCGACATGTTCACTCACCCCCCGGATGAGTTCATCTCGTCGACCGAGATACCGGTGCCGTCCGATTACGTTCTCGGGCCCGGGGATCACATCGTTATAAATTTGTGGGGGGGAGCCGATCTCAGCCACGAGCTAGTTATTGACAGGGAGGGGAAGGTGTTCATTCCCAGGGCTGGCGAGCTTGTGTTGTGGGGAATGACGCTCGAAGCAGCGGAGAAACGGATCGAGGATCTCCTGAAAACGATCTACTCCACCTTCAAGATGAACATGATCCTGGGTAAGATCAGATCGATCACCGTTTTTGTCAGCGGCGAGGTGAAGCGGCCCGGCGCCTATACGACGAGTTCGCTTTATACCCTGTTCAACACGTTGTATCTCGCCGGCGGCCCCAACGAGCGCGGCACGCTCCGCTCGATACGGCTCATTCGCAATAACCGGATCGTCAAGGAAGTCGATCTTTACCGTCTCCTCGTCGAGGGTGTGAGCGAGGATGTGAAACTGGAGTCGAACGATGTCATATTCGTGCCGGTGGTGAATCCACTGGTCACGGTCAGCGGCGAGGTGCGGCGGCCCGCTGTATACGAGATCCTCGGAGGCGAGCGGCTGCTCGACGTGATAAGGATCGCTGGAGGAGTGCGATCTTCCGCGTTTCTCGGGAATATCGACGTCCGCCGGTTCGAGGACAACGAGAGACGCGTTCTCGTCAATCTCGATATCTCCGACATCGACGAAGGTGACGAGAGCAACATCAAGCTGAGAGACGGCGATGTCATACTGGTCAAGACCGTTCACGATCTTACCGAGCGGGTCGTTTACGTCGATGGCGAGGTGAAATACCCCGGCACGTACGAGTATGTAGACGGCATGAAGGTGTCCGACCTGATCGATCCGGGGATGCTGCTTCCCTTCTCGTATCTGAAAAAGGCTCTTGTTACGCGGACGATGCCCGACAGGACGATAAGGATCTTCTCCGTGGATCTCGAGGTTGTTCTAGGTCTTTCACATCGTGCCGATGGTGGACAAAAGAGAAAAGGCGCCCTGTTCGGCGATATCGAGATGCGCCCGATGGACCGGGTCCGAATCTTTCATGCAGACAGGATGCGGGACCGCGAGAACGTGCATATCGCGGGCGAGGTTCGTGACCCGGGACGGTACGAGTACGCCGGTAACATGACGATCGGCGATCTGATCTTCCTTGCGGGGGGGGTGAAAAAGCAGGCCTATCTTCTGCATGCCGATCTCGCCAGGCTGAGCCCCGACAGTACGAGGGTATCGGTGGTGCAGGGGATTTCGCTACTCGAGGTTCTGGAACGTCCCTACGGCCCAAAGGATATTCCGCTCGATGCGGGAGACGCGATATTCGTCAGGGAGATTCCCAAGTCAAAGGACCACGAGAAGGTCATGATCGGGGGCGAAGTTCAGTTCCCCGGCACATACGTTCTCGACAGAGATCGTGAGACCCTCAGGAACCTGATCATTCGTGCCGGAGGATTCACGGTGGATGCATTCCCTGAAGGTGCGGTTTTCACCCGGCAGGGGATCGTCGATGAGCTCCGGCAGCGGCACGTGGGCGATATCATCGCTTCCCTGCAGCCCTCATACATCGATTCGGCGGGGTTGCTGCAGCGGGAGATGGCCGCGGTCGATATCAATCCGGTCAAGATGAACAGGATTGTTATCGATCTCCCGAGGATTGTGGATAAGGGCGATCCCGAAGAGGATATCTTTCTCCAGGACCGTGACCGGATATTTATTCCGAAGATCCCGTCAGGGGTAAATGTAATCGGATCGGTCGCGTCATCGGGAACGATCAAGTTCAGGCGGGAGAAACGGGCGAGGTACTACATCGAGAGAGCGGGCGGTTTCACGATGAGGGCATCGAGGGGGGAGGTCCGGGTTCTCAAGGCGGACGGAAGGGTGATCAAGCGTAACGCTCTTTCGCACAGGCTCGAGCTTGGTGATGCCGTGATCGTGCCCGAGAGGATACGTAAAGACCGCAACTGGCTCAAGATGTTCCAGGCCTCGCTCGGCATAGTCGCGAGCGCGCTGACAACGGTCTTCATCCTGACGAAACTCTAGGCGGATCTTGTATGGGGTTTCTCCCCGAGGAAGGTAAACCCGGAGGCCACGATGTGGCTTTTCCGGTGCCGTTCGGTGACGGGATCGAGATACTTGATGGGCTGAAGCAGCCATCCCAGGGCGATCTTGAGGATCTTGTACAGCGTTTCGTTGTTGAACGACAGGACCTCCGAGAGAAATTCGCGGCAGATCCATACGAACGAAGAAGCGCTGCCTCTCGTGATACCGCAGTCGATTTTCCTGAAATCAGAGAAGAGGAGCTCGATGCCGTCGATCGTGTACCGCCGGTAATCACCCGGACTGGGGTGATATCCCTGAATGAACGGTATCGACGAGTAGATACGTCCGCCCGGTTTCAGGATCCGGTACATCTCTCCGACAACCGCTTCCGGGGCCGGTACGTGTTCCAGCACCCCGCGTGCGATGATCCCGTCGATGGAATCCGAGGCAAGGGGGATCCGCTGGATATCTCCGATGATATCGATGCCGGGGGCCCTGTAGAGATCGATCGATACGATGTTCCGGCGCGTTTTTTTCCGGCCGGCTCCGAGGTCGAGGATGACAGCTTCCTTATCGAAGCCTTCCAGATAGTTCCCGAGCTTCTTCTCCTGCAGCCTGTTCGTCACGTTTGACGGCGGCTGGATCGCTTCTTTCAGCTTCTTTGCTATGGCTTTCAGTTCCATGAACGGTCGTACCTCCGGAAAACAGTTGCACGTGCAGGCGGGCGCACGCGGCGATCGAGTAGCTCTCCACTACCGTACTTCTCGCGCCGGTTCCGAGCCTCTTTCTTGCGGCGGTATCTTCAAAGAGTAATTTCATAATTCGCGCGAGCTCCTCCGAATCGTCAATCCGTGTGAACAGTCCGTTTACCCCGGCCCTGATGACAGCCTTTGCTCCTCCTACGGGGGTCGCGATGACGGCCACTCCGCACGCCATCGCTTCGAGGAGTGCGATCGACAATCCTTCCCACCTGGAGGGCTGCACAAACACATCCGAAAGCTGCAGGTAGCGGTACACGTCGTTACGTTGCCCGAGGAATCGCACCGAGTCAACAAGACCTCTTTCCTTGACGAATTTCAGGCACGAGCCCATCAAGGCCCCGTCTCCGATCAGGAGAAGCATCGGATCGAAATCATCCACGGTCCGGTGGAAGCGGTCCCACGCCTCGAGCAGTACGTCCAGCCCCTTCTGTCTGTGGAAGTTGCCGACGAAAACGTAGATCAGCCGGTTCACGAATCCCAGCTTGAACAGCCCGCGCCGTCTCCGGTCATCCGGCAGCGGGGCGTACATTTTAGTATCGACGCCGTTCGGGATGAACGCGATCTTCTCGCGCCGGCATCCCGCCTTGACGAGCTCGCCGGTGATGTAGTCGTTGATGGAGATCATGCCGCTGCAGCGGCTGACGATTTGTGCAAGGGTACGCCGGCCGCCGAAGCGTTCGAGACAGGCAGCGACCTTTCCGGTGTTGTGCACCGTGACGTAGACCTTCTTGCCGAGAAAGGCCCCGAGGGCGGTTGCAACGACAGCGGGTGCATCGAGCGAATGGGCGTGAATGCAGTCGTACCGTTTTCTCAGTATAACGAGCAGCATGGAGGACAGCGCCCTGAATACCATCGACCGGAACACCTTCGGGCCAGCCACGGGTATGCGGATCACGGTCCCGGCGTCACCGCGCTCGACGAACGGGGCGCCCCCGGACAGCCTGGCAACAATGATGCAGCGGTGGCCGGATGAGCACAGCTCTCGTGAGAGCGACCGGACAAGCTGCTCCGCTCCTCCGACTCTCGGGTGGTAGCTGTTTATCAGGAACAGGATTCTCACCGTACCTCCGGCGGCCATACGTTCTCTATTCCGGAATTCGTCATCCCTCCTGAAAACTTGATGACGAATCAGTTCCAGGCTCCGGAGAGATCGGCGTAAATATCGAGATAACTCCTCGCAACCGTCTCGATGGAGTAACGTTCGAGCACCCTTTTTCTCGCCTCCTCGCCCATCCTGCCGGTATCGAGCGCCGCCTCGACGATCGCCGAGGCTATATGGAATGGATCGCCGGGTGGAACGAGCCTGCCCGATACTCCGTCGGTGATGACTTCGGCCGACCCGCTGACATTTGTTGAAATAACCTTCATGCCGCTGGCCATCGCCTCGAGCAGGGCATTCGAGAGCCCTTCATCACGCGACGGCAGGATGAAGATGTCACTCAGCCGGTAAAGTTCATCGACATTCTCGACCGGTCCGAGAAAGTGAACAACCCGCTTGATCTCGAGCTCGCTTGCGAGCGTTTCAAGATGGTTCCGCTCCGTTCCTTTTCCGGCGATCAGGAGTTCGAGCGGGAGGTGCCTCAACCTCGAAACGGCTTCCAGCAGGACGTCGAGTGCCTTCTGGCGTGAAAGCCGCCCTACGAAGAGAAGGACGGTTGAATCGTGTCTTATACCTGTTACTGCACGCAGGGAGAGCTTTTCTTCGGGACCGGGCGGCCTGTAGGCATTTGTGTCGACACCATTCGGTATCCTTGCTATTTTCATTCCATCGATTCCCGACGCGTTCAACTCGGAAGCGATATCGCTGCTCAGGGCGATCCACCTGTCGACCCTGGAGGCTAAAAAACGGTACAGGGGAAAGAAGAATCGCTTCCTCGCGATCGAGATCTCTCCCGTTTTTCCGGCACAAGCGATCTTGCACAGTACCGGCGGACCGCCGAGCATCCTCGCGGCCGCCGCGGTCATCATCTCGAAAGAGGCGAAGTGAACGTGCACGAGATCATACGTCCGCCGTCCGGCAAGGATCTTGAAAAGAAGCTGCACATTGTACACAAAGGTGCCGACGAAGCGTATCCGTGGATGCATGAGACGGGCGACATGAATACGGCCGCTTCCTGTTTTCACCGTTTCGTGCCTGTCCCAGCCGTGCTTCAGGGCGGCCCCTGCGATTTCCACCTCCACACCCGATTCGAGCAGGGCCCCGGCAAGCCTGAGAGCCGATTTCTCGGCTCCACCGAAAAGTTCGGCGGAATGAAAACGCTTGAGCACCATCAGGACTCTCATGATGACCGTTCCCTGGCTGATCGATCGTCGTATGCCGGGGGAGAACAATCGGGCCCCCTCGACGGGAAATATTTACCTTCCCCCCGCCGGTGCCGGTACGGGGCTCGAGCGGCGCGGCTGCCTCCGGAGTTGAATAATATGTTAAGTTGCAGACGGTTGCCCCGCCGGTACACGCGGAACGGTTTTCTCTTTTCTCCATCCCGCGGGCGCAAGCATTTCCCCGTGGGGAGTGATGCAAGGAAACTGCCACCGGGGCGGTTCTGAACTGCGATTGTCACGGGACCCTGTTCGTAATTGTGGATATTAAACTCAGTCTTGACAGAGGATTAGAAATGTTGTAAAATTGTATCGTTATCAGTTGATACTCCTCAATCTCTCTCGGGAAGAAGTAAACAAGGGAGGAGTAAACCACCCTCAAGGAGCTGCATCTTAGAGGCGGACAGCTACCAACAGAAGACGTTTATTTCTTATTTTTATTACTTGGCGTTAACCTGTATCCAGGAGGATTGAGGCATGAGGCGGACCGGATCCGTGATCATCGCGGCGGCGATTGTCGCCCTGTTCTCGTTTGCCACCGTTTCGGGGACGACCCTTTCATGGAAATTGATTGTTGAACCTTCCGAATTGAATTTTCATGAACCGGAACCGGGTAAGGTGATCGTTTCGATCGAAGGGTACCGTGGCACCGAATTCATCGGTTACCCTGAGCTTCCGTACCGGGTCGTGAACGTTCTGCTGCCGCAGGGTGAGGAGGTTTTCTCGTACCATCTCGAGGTCACGGGCCAGTTCGAGGTCGATCCGTCGATCCCGCTTGCCGGATTCAACGGGATACTTGCCGACGATGGGATCAGGCACGGTGTCTATCGTGACCGTGTCGAAGTCGTGGGCAAGGACTCTGTGTTTCCCGGGTGGCGTGTCCGCCATGTTGGAACAAATCTGTACCGGGGATACCAGATCGCGGCCTTCGCCGTCTACCCGATGCGCTACAACGTGGATACGGGGAGGCTGGTGCTCGAAACGGATGTTGAGCTGGCCGTCGAGACCGTTCCGGCGCCGCCACGGACGGACCGTCTCGAAAGGATGCGGCACGTTGACGGGTTCAGGGAGCGGGCGGCAGCGGAGGTACGCGCAAAGGTTATCAACCCCGAGGCGGCGTATTCCTATTCATTTGACGAGATCATCGTCGACAATGGGGACAGGGGCTTTCTCCCCAGCTACCAGCCAAGCATGGAGGGGAGCGAGGTTGCGTACGTCATCGTGACGAACGAGGAGATGTCGTCCTCTTTCCAGAGGCTGGCAGACTGGAAGACGCGCAAAGGGGTTCCCGCGGTGGTCAGGACGGTCGAGTGGATAGCGCAGAACTATCGAAGTGGCGCTGACCTGGGAGAGTCGATCAGGAATTTCCTCCAGGAAGCGTATGCGAAGTGGGGAGCCGAGTGGGTGGTACTCGGTGGTGATACCGATATCATCCCCGCAAGGTACGGTTTTGTGACCTTCTACTCGGGCGAGTTCATCCCGACTGATATGTATTACTCCTGCCTCGACGGCACATGGAATGCCGATGGGGATTCGCTCTGGGGAGAGGCCTTCCACGAGACGCTGGATCCTGGAGACGAGGTGGACATGTACGCCGAAGTCTTCCTCGGCAGGATCCCTGTCTCGTCGGTGTCGGAGGCGGACCTTCAGGTCGACAAGGCTATTTCCTATTCCACGCCCATCGATACACTGACGAAGAAGAAGTTCCTCTTCCTGGCCGAAGTCATCTTCCCGTCCGATTATACTCCCGGTGACGATATAATCCTGGACGGCGCCGAGCTCACGGAGGATATCTACAACAGCTACCTCCAGGGCGATCCCGATGTGACGACCACACGGATGTACGAGACGTGCGCTCTCTACCCGGGAACCGTTTGTCTTACGAAGGTCACGGCACTAGATTCGCTCGAAGCCGGCACTAACCACGTTGTACACGTCGGTCATGGGTACAAGTACAACATGTCGGTAGGAAGCGGCAGCATCGTTAATTATGATGCAAACAATCTGACGAACGGCGACGGTCTCTATGCCATGTACCTGATGAACTGCACTAACGTGGCCTTCGACACGGACTGCCTTGCGGAGTACTTTCTTCTGAATCAGAACGGGGGCGCGTTTGCCGTAACCGGGGCGAGCCGGTCTGCATTCCCGAGCGCTTCAAGGCCCTACATGGATTACTATTACTACCTGCTGTTCGGCAAGGATGTCGTTGAGCTCGGCAAAGTTCATACGCAATCCCGTGAACCGTACACGGGCAGCGCCCAGGGCGAGACGGCCGACCGCTGGACGCATTTCATCTATAACTATCTCGGAGATCCGGAGATCCACATCTTCCAGCGCAAAGCATCGATTTTTTCCGTCAATGTCCCTGCGTCGGCTGACTTCGGATCCAACGATATCACCATCGGTGTTTACAGCGGCGGCTCGCCGTACGACTCCGCGTGGGTCTGCCTGTACAAGGAGGGCGATGATTACGCATATGATCACACCAACCCGTCGGGGCAGGTGACGTTCGAGAACTTCCTCTGCCAGAGCACGGGACAGATCATCGTCACCGTCACGGCCCGCAACCACTGCAGGTATTCCGATACGATCCAGGTG
>DAOVFR010000318.1 GCA_030672805.1 Candidatus Krumholzibacteriota bacterium | reverse complement strand
GGAGCTCAGAAAGCTGGACGGCGCGACGATCATCTCGAGGTATCGGCTGAGATTCAGCAGCGCCATGTCGGGATCGGGGCAGCGGACGAGCTCCGAGATCAGCACCTCGGCATGCCTGGCGGCGGCGGGTTCGAGCCCCGTCGGCGGCAACAGCTTTTTCCAGAGCGTCGAGGCCTTGCGGTGGTCGCCGAACCCGAGCGCTTCGAACACCTCGTCGTATGCACCGTCGATGGCCTCTGGCTCGAGGAGCGTCGCGGCGAGCTTCTCGAATCGATTCTCCATTACATTTTTCTGGATTGCGGTCCGGGTTTCCAGTAATCTTTCTGTAACTATATCCGTGTGCAGATTATCATGTTGCCAGGGGCCGCGCCAGCGTATTCTCCGCGGCGTGTCCGGCATGGGTCGCCGGTGGGTGAGCCTCAAGGAGATGCGATGAAGAAGATCGAAGCGTATATCAAGCCTTTCAAGCTGGATGAAGTCAAGGAAGCGTTGATGGAGTTTGGTATAGGGGGTATGAGCGTTACCGAGGTGAAGGGGTTCGGCCGCCAGAAAGGGCACACGGAACTCTACCGCGGGAGCGAGTACAAGGTTGATTTCCTGCCGAAACTCAAGCTCGAGGTGGTGGTCAAGGAATCAAACGCCGATCGCGTCGTCGAGGTGATCACCGGGGCCGCCAGGACGGGCCAGATCGGAGACGGGAAGATTTTCATCTCTGATGTTGAGGATGCGGTGAGGATACGTACCGGCGAAAGCGGCGAGGAGATCCTGTAACGGGCATGGAAGAGCTGTATCTCGGTGTCGAAACCTCCTGCGACGATACCTCGTGTGCGATCTATTCTCCGGAACGCGGCGTCGTGCTCCACAGGACCGCCGCGCAGCTCGATCACGAGCGGTACGGCGGTGTCGTTCCGGAGATCGCCTCCCGGTTGCACATGCGCACCCTGCTCCCACTCTACGAAAGCGTGATGGATGAAACCGGAGCGGAGCTGCACTTGCTCTCCGGTATCGGTGTGACCAACGGCCCGGGGCTTACCGGCTCGCTTCTGGTGGGACTCTCCTTCGCCAAGGCGCTCGCGTACGGGAGCGGCGTCCCCCTGGTAGGAATTCATCATCTCGAGGGGCATATCCTTGCGAACGCCCTCGAGGAGAAATTCGTAGCGCCCTGCGTCGTTCTTGTCGTCTCCGGAGGGCACACGCAGCTTATCCACGTGGAGCGGATCGGGAGCTACCGGTTCCTCGGTGGAACGAGGGACGATGCGGCCGGCGAGGCGTTCGACAAGATCGGCAAGCTCCTGGGACTGCCGTTTCCCGGAGGTCCCGCGGTTGAACGGGAAGCGAAAAACGGGGACCCGGCGGCCTTCCCATTCCCACGCGGGTTGATACGCTCGGGCGAGTGCGACTTCTCGTTCTCTGGCCTCAAGACGGCGGTGCGCCTCAGCGTAGAGAAGCTCGGACGGCTGTCGCCGCGCATCGTAAGCGACGTGGCTGCATCCGCACAGGAAGCGATCGTTCACGTGCTCGTCGAGAAATCGGTCCTCGCCGCCAAACGTGCCGGCGCGGTACGGTTCTACATCGCCGGTGGCGTGGCCGCAAACGGGCGCCTGCGCGAGCTGATGGAAAAGCGGCTTTCTGGGATGGATGTCACCGTATCGTGGCCGCTTTCCGAGTACTGCACCGATAATGCCGCGATGATCGCGTGTGCCGCGTTTCACCATATCCGTGCCGGCCGGCGCGACGGGCTCGGGCTGAACACCTTCCCGCGCGGCGAGCTCGTCTCGTGGGCCTGATCGCTTCCAGAACCGCTTTTTAGACACCCCGTTGCAGGTTGTCT
>DAOVFR010000287.1 GCA_030672805.1 Candidatus Krumholzibacteriota bacterium | reverse complement strand
GAGGGAGCCACAGCTCAGGGATATCGTGATTGCCACGTTGTCGGGAATGAGCGTGCAGGAACTAGACACTCAGGAGAAGAGAAACGCTCTGAAGTCCGAACTGCACAGGACGCTCAGTTCATCGCTCGCCTCCGGTGACCTGATCCAGGTCTACTTCTCGGACTTTGTCATTCAGTAGAGGAGTGATGGTGGTGGGAATTCTGAGCCGGACCGAAGTAGATGCGCTCCTGGAATCGGTCAAGGACGGGACGCTCGATCTCGAGCCGGACCGGGTCGTTGATTCAGGGGGCCTGGTCCGGTACGATTTCAGCAAACCGCACACGCTGTCCCGGATTTTCGAGAGCAATCTCGCGACGGTGAGCGATTCATTCGCCAAGCAGTCGGCACTTGCGATCAGCAACTACTACCGTTCGACCGTGTCGATCACGCCTATGGGGCTCGAACACGTCCTTTTCCGGGACTACATCGGCAAGGTGCCGAAGCCGTCATGTATCGCGATTGTTAATCTCCCGCCCCTCCGCGGACAGGCGATTCTGAACATCGATGCGAACCTGATCTTCGCCGTGGTGGACAGGATGATGGGCGGTGGTGGAAAAGCGATAAATAGAATACGCGAGTTCACCGAAATAGAATTCAGAATATCGGAACGGATCGTGGAAAAGATGCTGGGCGATCTTACGATCGGCGCCAAGCGGTTCATCGACCTGGATACGTCAATGTCACGCATCGAGAATAACCCCGAGTTTGTAAATATATGCCCTGGAATGGACAGGGTCGTCTCGCTCCTCTTCGAGATGGGCCTTCCAAACCTGAAGGGAATGATGAACATCTGCATACCGGTTTCCGCATTCGAGCCCGTCATCGAGAGTTTCGATCCCGTCGAGGAACTGCCGGAGCGTTCCCCTGAAGAGAAACGGGAAGACATGTTCAAGATCGGGAAAACGCTCGAAGAAGTTGAACTCGAGGTCTGTGTTCTGATCGGTGAGGCGGCGCTTCCGCTGGGAAAAGCAAAGGTTCTGAATGAAGGGGACGTGATCGTCCTCGACAGGAAGATTTCCGATCCTGTCGAAGTGCTCGTGGAAAATGTGCCGAAGTTTCTGGGTATTCCGGGCCATGCATGCAACAGGAAGGCGGTTAAATTAATATCCGTCATTAAAGGAGGAGAACGTGACTGAGAATGAAACGGTTATGGAAAGTACGGGGGACCGGGAGGCGCCGGCCGCCGTCGACGAGGCGGCTCCGCCCGCCGCCGATGGAACGGAGGCATCCTTGCAGGAACCCGTTCGGGAAGAGCCCTTAACGGATGTCCGGGAAGATATGTCTGGGTCAGAGGACGATTCCGTCAGCGAGGTCATCGAGGAGCTCGGAGTGGAAAACGGGGCAGGGCCGGCCGGGTCCCCGGCGGCTGAAGCGGCGTTCGAATCTTCCATGCAGGGAGGACAGACGGTGGAAACGACCTCCCCCGTGCAGGGGGAGAGCAATATCGACTTGTTAATGGATGTGAACGTAACGGTGCGTGTCGAGCTTGGACGGACGAGGAATACGATCGGAGAGATACTGAACCTGAACCCGGGCATGCTTGTCGAACTCGACCGCAGCGCCAACGAGAACGTCGATCTGTACCTGAACGACAAGTTGTTTGCAACGGGTGAGGTCACCGTCGTCGACGGCAACTTCGCCATCAAGATCACGAGGCTCGTGAGCAAGGCGGAGAGAATCCGCAGCATGATGTAAGGGAGAAGGCCATGAATATAGTAAGATCCGTCGTCGTATCGGCAGCGGCAGCCCCGTTTCTTTCGACGCCCCTGCTCGCCTCCCGGAGCGGCACGATGTTTCCCAGTGTAGGGAGACTGGTCGTTGCGCTCGTTGTCGTCGTCCTGCTCATCTACGTGTCGGTGTTCCTGTTCCGGCGGTTTCTCATCAGGGGAAGCGGCAAATCGGCGGGATGCATCAAGCCGATGGGTTCCCTCCCGCTCGGTCAGAAAGCGAGGATCAATCTCGTCGAGATCGGAGGCAGGGTTTTTCTGCTCGGCGTGACCGATCACCATGTATCCATGGTAGCCGAATTCGATCACGAGGAGCTGATCGAAGTGCCTGGATCATCGCCGATTACGAGCTTTGTGAAACACCTCGGAAGCTTCTCGAGGCAGGGACAGGGTGCAAAGGAATCTTCCACGGGCTGATATCTGGCCGGTTTTTCCTTGTGGCGCCGATTGACAGACCCCTCCCTCATTTCCTCCGGGCAAATTTGACCTGTATATCCATCCTTCCGGGACACGTAATTTATTTCAAATCACGGGGTTTTAAGGCACCGGCACATGTTTCCCCCTTGCACCGGGTGTTTATTGCCGGTCCGCCCGTGGCATGTCAATTGCCCTCCAGGCCTTGGGAAAGGATAACTGTTTTCTTGATAAGAGTGTGTAATGAGGATACGAAGCTTGAGAATACCGGCGGTTGTGACGGCACTGGTCGTTGTGCTTTCGCTGCTCCCCGTATGTACGCTTGCACGGGCCGGCGGCGAACAGCAGGGCCTGGTGATTCCCGGCCTGGCACTTGGCGGAGACGGGGATGGGGCCCCGAAACGGCTGGGTATCGCGATCGAGATTGTTCTCGCGCTTACCGTCCTGTCGCTGGCGCCTGCCATACTGGTCATGCTGACATCGTTCACGAGGATCATTGTGGTTTTCAGCTTCGTGCGACAGGCTCTCGGAACACAGCAGATGCCCCCGTCGCAGCTTCTTATCGGTCTCGCACTGTTTCTCACGATCGTCATCATGTTTCCCGTATTCAACGAGGTATACGATTCGGCTCTGAAGCCGTACCTGGACGAGGAGATCGATCAGAAGACAGCGCTCGGCCGCGGGTTC
>DAOVFR010000135.1 GCA_030672805.1 Candidatus Krumholzibacteriota bacterium | reverse complement strand
ATGAAACGAACGCGCCTTCAACGCCTCGCCGTTGCGGTTGTTGATCTCGCCCAGCCGGAAACACGCCAGGGCAGCGATCTCGCTGTTCGGGGATCTCCTCAATTCAAGGTACAGCGCCGCAGCTTCGGCTTCACGGCAGTGGGAAAGCAGCTCCTCTGCTTCCTTGAACGTTTCGACAGGGTCCCGGACAGATGGCGGCCTCAACACTTCCGGCATAGGATCCTCCATGGTCCTTGAAAAGCTTCACCGGGCTCTATTCGCAAATACGGCGCTCCGATCCACGGCGCGGAGCATGCTCTCAAGATCATCCTACCGCCGTCCATCAAGAGACGTGCCATGTTGGAGGCTGGACGTCAGTCCGGATTCCCCGCCGGGCCCAATGAGCTAGAAACCTGGTAAAAGAATACAAGTTACATGGAAAGGCGCAGGCTGTTCGACGTTGCGTTGACGTACCCGCCATCTGCCGGAAGAAAAATGCTCAAGAGGTGTTACAGACCCGTATCCAGAAAAATATTCCCACCGCTCATCAATCCAGGCGATATGATGGGCCTTTTCGAGACCCCGGGATGGATCATCTTTGATGGTTCGACGGGCGGTGAGGAGCATTTCGAGCTGAATCGGTGACGGGGTAACCGTGCTTCCCTTATCTGAAATCGAGATCGGGACGTTCACGCTCCAGAAACGCCGTTACGCCCTCTATATCAGGTATACCGGCCCTGCCGCCGGGCTTCGTGCACTTCATCGCCGCAACCGCGTTTGCAAAAACACACATCCGGTAGAGATCCCAGCCCCGGAGCACGGCATACATGAAGGCGCCGTGAAACACGTCTCCCGCCCCGGTCGTGTCCACCGCCTTTACCGGGAAACCGGCCACCTCGACCACTCCCGCGCCGGAGATTGCAGCACATCCCCTTTCGCCGAGTGTAACGACCGCTGTCTTCGGACCGAATGAATGGATGCGCTCGAGTGCCTCTCCGACACCGCCACCCGAGATCTGCCCGGCGAAGGTCTCACTCGCAATGATGTGATCACACAGGGGGAGGAGTTCCTTTATACCATCGCGCAGCGTGCCTGCATCTATCAGAACAGGGATGCCGTTTTCATGGGCGCAGCGTGCCGCTGCAAGCGCCGCGGCGGGCTCGAGACTATCGATCAGGAGCCCCCTCGCCGACCGGATGAGATCAAGATCGACCTCACCGGGAGTAAAGGGCGAATTCTCGCCACGCGTCCACAGGATCGTCCGTGCCGCCGTCCGTTCATCAACCATGATGAATGCAAACTGGGAGCACCCCCCTTCCTCCACGATAACCGAAGATACATCGACGCCCTCGCGCTCCAGTTCCCCAAGCATGCGTCTCCCGAAATCGTCATCTCCTATCTTGCCGTGATACGCCGTTGACAAACCGAGCCTCCCGGCGGCGACCGTCGCGGTCGCGGCGGGTCCCCCACCCTGCACGGTGAACCGGAGCATCTCGAGCTTTTTATTTTCCACCGGGAAGTGTGGAATCACGCCGAGGCAATCTAACGCTGTGTATCCAACTCCAACCACATCGAATCGCCCGTGCGGCATGTTCAATCCTCCGGTGCATCGTCCCCGGCGCTGTGCCGCCGGAAAGCGAGGACCGTCTCGACTACGAGCCACACGGCTAGCAACATTATAACAGTCCCGACGATGAGGAGCGACCAGTTGCGGGCGGCCAGGTTCGTCCTCAGCTTCACAACCATGGCGGTGACCGTCATGATCATCATGCCGATCATGGGAATCAATGTATATACGATCGGCTTGCCGAGGCGATAAAGAAACAGTGAAACGGTGAGCAGCCCGAGAGCGGCGAGGATCTGGTTTGTCGTGCCGAAGAGCTCCCACAACGTGAGCCCGATCGGCATGCCGTCCACCGTCATGAGACTGAAGTAGGTGATTCCCACCACGGCCACGAGTGCCGCCACGAAACGGTTCTGCAGCGGTTTTACACCCAACCCCTCGCCAAGCTCCTCGAGGTTGAAGCGGAGCAGCCGTGTGCCCGAATCGAGCGTCGTCATCGCGAAACCGACCGCCATCACTACGATGAAGCTTCTTGCCAGCCCGGCCGGTATGCCGACCTTTGATATGAAGTTGCCGGCGCCCTGAACAAAGGCCTCCATCTTGGCCGAAAGTCCCGATGCGGCCTGCCACGACGAGTAATGCTCCAACCACTCGCCGCGTGTAATTCCTGAAGTGCAGGCGAGCACTACGATCATGGCGAGAGCCCCCTCGGCGAGCATGCCCCCGTATCCTATCGCCCGCGCGTCGGTCTCCCGGGAGAGCTGTTTCGACGTCGTCCCCGTCGATACAAGACTGTGAAAACCGGAGATGGCGCCGCACGCGATCGTGATGAAGAGAAACGGGAAGAGCGGCGGTGCGCCCGTGGCCGCCTCGTTGACCGGTGGGGCCGCAATCGCCGGATGGAAGATAAACAGGCCGATATACATGAGAACCATGCCGATAACGAGCTGGAACGCGTTGAGATAATCCCTGGGCTGCAGCAGCAGCCACACGGGCAGCACGGAGGCGATGTATGCATAAACGATGAGGATGATCGCCCACGCCGGGATGCCGATGCCGGTTACGGGCATCCTGATCCCGAGCCATATCGAAAAGAACATCACGATGATGGCAAAAACCGTCGCCGGTGTGATGCCCACGCCGCGCCGGTAAACGAGCAGCCCTACCGCCATTGCAAGAAAGATAAGCGTGACCACGGGCAGAACCGACTCGGGGTGGCTGCCGGAGAAGAGCACGGCGATCACCCGCACGAAGGTCCCCATCGCGAGCGACAGGGTGAAAAATATCAGAAGCAGAAACAGGATCCGCGCCCTCGGTCCGACCAGCTTCCTTGTAACATCCCCGATCGATCGCCCCCTGTTCCGGAGAGAGACAAAAAGGGTCGAGAGATCGTGTACGCATCCGATGAAGATCGATCCGAACAGAATCCACAGGACGGCGGGAAGCCATCCCCATATCACGGCGATCGCCGGCCCCAGAATGGGGCCGAGCCCGGCAATCGAGGCGAAGTGGTGCCCGAAAAGGATAACCCTCTTTGTCGGCACGAAATCGAACCCGTCCTCGAAACTGTGCGCCGGGGTCTTCCGCGCCGGATCGAGCGAGAGAACACGTTCCGACAGGAAACGGGCATAGAACCTGTAGGCAATGAAATATGCCGCGAGCGTTACGAGAGCCACCACGAGAGCATTCACCGGTCTCCTCCTCTTCCGTCCGTGTCCTTTTTGTGCTATGTTACAGTAGTCCCGCAAGCAAGAGCAACGTGAAATTAAGGTGTACCCGGCGCACGGCGGCCGGGACCGCCGTCACCCGGGGTCCGGACACACAGCATGTTCGGGAACACCCTCAAGGAACCGGTTCGATGAACAGCAAGAAACATTACTGCCCGTTTTGCGGCTCACCGCTCGGCACACGTGAGGAGAACGGGCGGGTCCGTCTCTACTGCAAGCATGAGAACAGGTACGTGTACGAGAATCCCATACCCGCCTCGACAGCCATCATCACCGACGGGGCGGGACGCATCCTGCTCGTCCGGCGCAACCGGGAACCGGGCAGGAATGAGTGGGCGCTGCCCGGGGGCTTCGTCGAGAACGGCGAGAGCCCGGCCGAGGCCGCACGGAGAGAGCTCGAGGAGGAAACCGGTCTCGATGCATCCGGCCCGTCGCTTGTCGACATCATCTACCAGGAAAGTGTTTATTACGGAACATCGCTTCTTATCATCGGCTACCACTTCTCGCATCACGAAGGGTCGATCCGTGCGGGTGACGATGCGGATGAGGCACGTTTCTTCGACACCGGTTCCATGCCGCCACTCGCCTTCGAGAGCCATGGCGCGCTTATCGATACGTACCTCATCGGCCGCGGACAGGCCGGCGCCACGAAATAAAATTCCGGTCACGGATTCCCTGATACGTATCAGATTTTTTCGATGAATTATGGAAACGGAACCGGTCAGATACGGAACCTATCGATGAGGGTTTCCTCAGCCGGAGAGACCGTCAGATGTTTCGTCGTCTCCCCGCGTGAGACGATGATACAGACGCTCACATCGTGTTTCCTGTCGCCGTACCGCGCCGTGATCGCGGCCGCCGTCTCGAGATCTCCGTCCGTCGGTTCACCGAGGATGACGGTGGTGGGACCGGGATGATCGACCGGGAAAGCCATCCAGCAATCGGTCCAGTGCTTTTCCAGGTACATGTTCTCGAACCTGTTCCTTCCAACAACGATCTTCACGCGGGGAGAGAGGCGGAAGTGTCTTCCGAACGACAGCAAAACCGCTGAATCGAACCGGAGCCGGGGCTCTTTCACGTTCCCGACGAGATCCCTGAACCTCGCTGCGTAGTTCTCGTCGGTGAGGGTGCATCCCCCGGCCGGTGAGGAAAATCCCTCCACTCCCAGCTCCGCGGCGAGGGCGAGCTGCCGCTTTCGGGAACGGCCCTGAATGTCGAGGAGCATGCCCCTGTCAACCCTTCCATCGCGTTCGGGAACGGTAGGGGAAAGGAGCTTTGCGCACAGGGGGCGCAGCAGAAACCCTTCGAGCCCGCTCCTTCGCTCGACGAGATCCATCGCCTGCTTGCGCTGGGACATCGGCCGCTGGCCGAGCACCTCGCCGGAGAAAATGAAATCGTACCCTTCCCGTTCCATGATCTCCCTCGCTCTTTTCAGCAGGAAGATCCGGCAGTCGATACAGGGATTGACGTTCGCCCCGTAGCCGTAGCGCGGCGAGAGGAGTACCTGCATGAATTCCTCGGAGACGTCGACGACATCGATCGGGAACCGGAAAGCTCCCGACATTTCCCCCGCTTTCCTCTCGAGCAGTTCCTGAAGGGACTGCTCACCGTAGACGAGCTTTCGAACAATACCCGAAGAAAAACCATTGAAGAAGTAGAGCCCCCGGATTTCGATCCCCTGGCGCTGCAGGAGGGCGGCGGCGAGCACGCTGTCGAGTCCCCCCGATACCATCCCGATCGCCCTGATCATATTCTTCATGCGATGAACCATTCATTACGGGCCCCAGCACCGGGTCCATGATTTCAAACAGTTACCGTATTAAATTACGATGATTCGTGTTCCCGTGCAAGCGCCCTTCGCAGGCCGTCCCCGATCAGGTGGAACGAGAGACAGGTGATAAATATCATGAGACCCGGAGCAAATGCCGCGGCCGGGACCTTTCTCATAAAGACCTGGGCATTGTGAAGCATGTTGCCCCAGGTCGGAAGCGGCGGCTGCACGCCGAAACCGAGGAAGCTCAGGGCGCTCTCGATCAGCATCGCCTGCGAGAAACCGACAGTAACCGCCACGATGACGGGAGGAAGCGCATTCGGAAGGATGTGCCGCACGACGACCGTGAGGTGCCGCGAGCCGATCAGTCGGGCTGCATCGACGTACTCCTCGCACCTCAGGGTGAGAAATTCCGCACGTACCAGTCTCGCGATCTCCATCCACGACGTGACTCCGATAACAAGCGGAATGGGCCACAACCGGCCCTTCCCCATCGATGCGGCGATGAGAAGCACCAGGAATACGGGAATCGAGAGAAACAGGTCTATCAGGGCGGTAACGGCATGATCGGCCGCCCCGCCGATATATCCCGAGACGGTCCCGAGAACGATGCCTATTACGAGCGCGATAGCGACCGACGCGAAAGCCACCAGGAGCGTGAACCGTCCCCCGTGGATCAGCCTCGTAAGGATATCCCTTCCCAGCTCGTCGGTCCCGAGCACGTTTTCGGCCGACGGGGGAGCAAGTATCCCGTCCAGGTCCAGCGAGTCCCTCCCGTACGGCGAGAGAAACGGCGCAAGCACCACGATGATAACGAGGAGAATGATGAGCATCAGGGCAAAAACGGCCGGCCGGTACTCGAGGAAGGAACGGACGAACCCACCACGCACATGCGATACCGGAACAGGGGCCTGATCCACAATGCACATTTCGGTTCGTTCTCCTGTCAGCCGCATTGACATGCTCTCCCGATTCTCCTCACAGGGGCTGTGCTGCCCGCCGGTGCGGGGCTGCAGGTACGTTGCGGTCTTCCATTCCGGACGCGTATCTCGGATCGACGAGCATGCAGAGGATGTCGCCGACAAGGTTGAAGGCAATTATCAGCAGCGAAGAGATCACGACGACACCGAGCACCCTCGTGTAATCCTGGCGCTGGAGACCTTCGTAGAACAGCCGCCCCATGCCGGGCCACGAGAAGACGGTCTCGGTGATGACGGCGCCGGTAAAGATAGTCGGCACCTGCATCACGACAACGGTCACGAGCGGCAGGACCGCGTTCTTCATCGCATGCTTGAAAATAACGGTGCGCTCTCCGAGGCCCTTGGCCCGCGCGGTCCGTACGAAATCTTCGCCGATCGCCCTCACGAGACCGGCACGGAGGTATCGGCTCCACGATGCGAGATAGGCAAGTGCCAGGACCAGGGCAGGCAATACCAGGTGCTTCACGTGATCTGCAAGGTTGCCGCTGCCGCCGATCGTTTCCCTCCCTCCGGCCGGCAGCAGGCCGAGCTTCAGGGAGAACAGGGCAATCGCCATGAGTCCGAGCCAGAAGACCGGAACCGACAGCCCGGCCGTCGAGACTATCGAGAACAGGTGATCGATGAACCTGTCCTTCCTCAGCGCCGAAGCCACGCCCATTCCCACACCGATCACGACCGCGATCAGGAACGCCGTACCCATCAGCTCGAGCGTGGCGGGCAGCCGTTCGACGATCATTTCCGTTACGGGACGGCCGGTTACATAGCTCTTACCGAAATCGAACCGGAGAAACACCTTTCGCGCCCAGTACAGGTACTGAATAGGAAGGGGCCTGTCCAGGCCGAAATTCCCCCTTACACGCTCGAGGTCACTGCCCGAGACCTTCGGGTTCCCGGAATAGACTCCG
>DAOVFR010000112.1 GCA_030672805.1 Candidatus Krumholzibacteriota bacterium | reverse complement strand
GGGTTCAACAAGGTCTTCGGGTACTACATCGAAGTCTCGCGTATCCACGACAGCAAGGTGCCTTCCGATTATATCTGCAAGCAGACGCTTGTCTCTTCCCAGAGATACATTACAAAGGAGCTCAGGGAGCATGAAAATGCCATCCTGACAGCGGATGCGAAGCGTATTGAAATGGAAAAAAAGATCTTCAGGGACATCTGCGGAAAGATCGCCGAAGAGAGCGCCCTGCTTCAAAGAATAGCAAAAGCTATCGCCGCCCTTGACGTACTTTCCTCGCTAGCGGATCTCGCCCTAGAACGGAACTTCTGCCGGCCCGTCGTGAACGAATCGAATGATCTCGTCATCACCGAGGGGCGGCACCCCGTCGTCGAGACGATCTCGGAAAAGGATTTCATACCGAACGATGTTACGATCCGCCCCGAGGAATGCCAGTTCCTTATCATTACCGGGCCGAACATGGGAGGAAAGTCGACGTATATCCGGCAGACGGCAATCATATCGATACTCGCTCATGCCGGTAGTTTCGTCCCCGCATCGAGAGCGGTTGTCGGTCTCATGGATCGCGTTTTTACGAGAGTCGGGGCGAGTGACAATCTCGCCAGGGGACAGAGCACATTCCTCGTTGAGATGAGCGAGACAGCACGAATCCTGCATAATTGCACTTCACGGAGTCTCGTCATACTCGACGAGATTGGAAGGGGAACGAGCACACTGGACGGTCTGAGTATCGCGTGGGCGGTTTCCGAGTACCTCCTCCAGGAGAAGGGACGCAGGCCGAAGACGCTATTCGCCACTCATTACCACGAATTGACCCATCTCGCCGGAAAGTACCCGAGAGTTCGAAACCTGAGGGTGAAAGTGAAGGAATGGGGAGACACGGTCCTGTTCCTGTACAGAATCGAGCCCGGCGCCAGTGACAGGAGCTATGGAATCCACGTGGCCCGACTCGCCGGACTTCCCGGGAAAGTTATCAAACGTGCGGGGGAGATTCTTGAAACCCTCGAAAGAGCCGGTGCACAACCAGGGCCGGTGGATATCGGACATTTCGACCAACCCTCGCTGTTCCAGGAACCCAACCACCTGCGGGAACAGCTCAAGTCATTGGATATCAACAAGATAACCCCACTTGAAGCACTCCGTATACTAGCGGATCTCCACAGAACGGCCAGGAAAGAATAATCCTGAAAGCCGCTGGCTCAACTCTTGCTCTATTTGTTCCCGGATACGTACGGGTTCCAGGCGACCGGAGAATAAAATGGAAACATCCATGAAGATCGCCATTCTAGGTGGTGGAGAGGATGAGCTCGGCATTCTGAGCGAATTTCATCGCACGCCTGGAGTTGTAATCATGGCGATCTATGACCGCGACCCCAGGGCGGTCACCATGGAGATAGCCGAGATAATCGGCATTCCCACATTTACCGACGATTCCTTCATCGATGTATTCCGGAAGGCGGATTACATAATCGTCACCGAGAACCGGGAGAAGTACAACCGGGAGATCTTGCTGCTACGAAAAGACAAATTGAAGATCATCAACCCGTCCGAAGCGGTGACCTGCCTGCCCTCGAAACATGGAGAACCATCCGATATCGAGGAATCCTCCTGGCCGTCGCACCTCGAGGAAGCCCTCGACTACATCAACAGGATCACCGACAGGGATCGTCTACTGAAATGGCTTCTCGAGATCGCCGTACGTGTCATCGAAGCATCGAGCGGTTCGATAATGCTTTACTCGGAACAGTCGAGGGAGCTCTATATCGGATACGCCTCGGGGCTCAGCGACGCGGTTGTGAACAAGACACGGCAGCATCTGGGGGAAGGGATCGCAGGGCGAGTCGCCGAGACGAATATAGCTGTCCTGCTGGAGAACACTCTCGAGTCTCCCCTCTACAAGGAGGGGAGGGAGCGTGAGACCATCCAGAGTGCAATTTCGGCCCCCATCGTTTACCAGGACACACTAATCGGCGTCCTGAACGTTTCGACGAACAAGGATGAAAAGGAACTCGGAAACAAGGACCTGGAAACGATCAGGATGATCACGTCCAAGATCGCCCCGATACTCGAACAGCACCTGAGAATCGACGCACACGAATTGCGCGAGATCGAATTTCAGATCCGCGGATTTCTCGAAACGCTCTTCCCGAAAGAAACAGGCTTTCACGATAAGTTCACCCTTTTATGCAGATTTCTCGCTGACAGGCTCGGCGCCGATACGGTGACCGTGTACACAGCCACGGACGAAGGTAACTGGCTTATCCTGGGCGGCAGCGATCAGTTGTTCCCGACGGGAGAGCAGAGCCCTCGTATTCACTGTATCAAGGGCACACTGGCCAAGTCTTTTCTCAACAGTGAAACCGTCATCATGACAGAGGCGAATCACGAGCCAAAACTTGACATCGTACGTGACAGCAAGGGCATCACGTCGATCTACCTTCCCCTCGTCCATGAGAATCCTCTCGGTGTAATGGTCATCGAATTTTCAGGCCGGACCGCCATCGAACGATTTTTCAAGCTGAAGGACACGTTACGGTTCCAGGTCTCCTTCTTTGTGTTCTCCCAGCTTCGCGAGATACGGCAGCAGAGAAGGTTGGAAAGCCTCGAGAAGCTGTCCTCGATTACACCCAGCCTGATCAGCATGCACGACATAGCGAGGAAGATCGAGACACTCTCATCGATGGTCTCGTCGCTGATCGGTTCCGCGGCGGGAAGCTTCCATCTTTTCGGCCCGGAGGGCCAGAAAACGGCATTCCACAATTTTCCGGCCTATGAAGCGGAGCGGAAACAGCGTCTCGAACACGATGCAGATATCATCGAACGGG
The DNA here is from genome assembly GCA_030672805.1 of Candidatus Krumholzibacteriota bacterium. Taxonomy (GTDB): domain Bacteria; phylum Krumholzibacteriota; class Krumholzibacteriia; order Krumholzibacteriales; family Krumholzibacteriaceae; genus DAOVFR01. Next base: position 5,058 of record DAOVFR010000112.1, on the reverse strand, counting down.
TCCTGGAAAACTGGAATCCCGAAGTGCTAAGCTTTCTCTCCGTCGACGTCGACATGTACGAGAAACCCCCACTATACAGCTCGATAATAGCATATCCTTTGTTCAGCAAAGAGAACTACAAGGCTGTGTTCATAGGATACGACAAGATTCCCGCCACATCGCTCGATTCCACGATCTTCGGTGAATGGGAGCTTGATCTGCTGAAAAAGGTCGGCGAGATCCTCGAGCCGATCTTTACGAGGCGGAATGCAGACGATCAGGGAGAGTCACCACTGACGTTCGACGACCTGCTGAAATCAAACCAGAAAATACTCCTCGAACACATACAGAACGAGATCGAAAGAGCCGAGAGATACCATCACGGATTTACACTTACCCTGTTCAGGATCAAGGGATTGAGAGAATGCTTCGACACGAACCAGCAGAAATGTCTCAGCCTCATCAACAAGATAAGCCTTGGAATACGCACAAAAGTGAGAAAGACCGATTACTTTTCCTGGATCGAAACGGACCTTTTCGGTGTTCTCTCCATGGAAAGCTACCGCCGTATCTCGTTTCTCGAGAAGAGGCTGATGGAATTCATAAACGGCATTATCGAAGAGTGCAAGCTCTTAGATACCGGTTCGTTCGAAATATCGAGCGGTTACGGGCTGTTCCCCGGAAAGTCCGATAAGGCGGGAGATATCGTTGCCGAGGCGAAATCCGGGTTGGAGAGTACGTAATAACCGCCGTTTTTCCCCATTGCTCAATCCATATATACTGTGATATCTTTCCATCCGGATTTACCGTGAATGGATCCGGGCCCCTTTATTCAGCCCCTGGTGAGGGCAAGGGAGGTTCAGGTGTCTCCGATCAGGAAACTGACCCCGGAGGTAGCCGGCAAGATAGCCGCCGGGGAGGTGATAGAACGTCCGTCCAGCGTTGTCAAGGAACTCCTTGAGAACTCACTGGATGCGTCCTCGCGCCGGATCTCCGTAGCACTCCTTGAAGGAGGCAGGAAGCGTATCGCGGTCGAGGATGACGGTGTGGGCATCCCGTCATCGGAACTCCCGCTGGCAGTGCAAAACTTTGCCACGAGCAAGATCAGCGATACGGGAGATCTTCTCAAGATCGACACGCTCGGCTTCAGGGGAGAGGCGCTCGCGAGTATCCGCGCCGTCAGCCGCTTTACTATCAGATCGAGGACGAGGGATGAGGATGTCGGCAGGGAAATTCAGTGGAGCGGCAACGATCTCCTGAACGATTCCCCATACGTTGGAAATCCGGGGACGGAGGTGATCGTTCAGGACCTCTTTTTCAACCTTCCTGCGCGCCTGGAATTCCTCTCCTCCGGAACGTCCGAACTGCGCCGGATCAACTCGCTCGTCGAGAGCTTCTCGCTTGCATTTCCCGAATCCGGGTTCAACCTGATCGAGGGTGGAAGAAACATCATCTCGCTGCCTCCCTCGACACTCCGCGAGCGGGTGGAAGTTATATTCAGCTCCGAGGTATTCCAGCATATGACCACACTGGAGAAAGTCTCACCACGGCTCCGGGTGCACGGCTACCTGTCCCTGCCGAACATCACCAGGGGCAATCGCTCGAAGCAGTACTATTTTATCAACGGAAGGCTGATCAAGGACCGACTCCTCAGTCACGCCGTGCACCAGGCATACCGATCCCTGATCCCGGACGGAAGGTTCCCGTACGTTCTTATTTTCCTGAAGATTCCGCCCGACGGTATCGATATCAACGTGCACCCGACAAAGGCCGAGATACGGTTCAGAAACGAGAGGGATATACACCGGCTCATCTCGTCCGCGGTACGCGGCGCCCTGAAAGGCAACACCATATCGTTCAGGGAAAAGGTCGAATCGGTGTATCATAGCATCTTTCCACACGAGCAGAAAGGCTCGACCGGCACCGGTTCCACGGAAGCGGGCACCACGCCGGTTATTCCATCAGGAGAGCCTGGGCCGTGCGGGGTGCCAGCCGGTAAGCCCGGGTGGATTTTCCATGAAGCGCCCCTGTCACTCTTCGAGGGAGAAGAACGGGCGGATATCATCTCATCAGGCAAACTCTACTGGCAGCTTCACCAGAGCTATATCCTCATCCAGATACGCGGCGGCATGGTCTTTGTCGACCAGCACGCCGCACACGAACGGATTCTCTTTGACAGGGCCAAGAGGAATATGGCGGGCGAGAAACCGGCGATCCAATCACTCCTTTTTCCGGCAACCATCGAACTTTCTCCCGCGGAGTATGAACGGTACGAGAAGCTGTCGGACACCCTCCCGACACTCGGGTTCGAGGTGGAACCCTTCGGTCTCAGATCGATCATAATCCATGGAATTCCCGGAGGAGTCAGAAACTGGAGTGAGGGACACCTCCTGACGGAAATACTCGGTGAAAGAAACACCGCCAGAACCGGCGTCGAGGATTTCATCAAATCATTCGCCTGCCGCGCGGCGATCAAGGCTGGAACGAAACTCTCCGCCGGGGAAATGGAAAGTCTCATCGACCAGCTCTTCGCGACGGAGTTTCCCTTCACATGCCCCCACGGTAGACCTACAATTCTGCGCGTAAACATCGCGGATCTCGAACGGCGCTTCCACAGAACTGTTTCATCGGAGCGTTGATGGCCACCGTCGCCATAATGGGACCGACTGCCGTCGGTAAGAGCCGGTTAGCCCTCGAACTTGCACTCGAGCTCGGGGGAGAGATCGTATCGGTCGATTCCCGCCAGGCATACAAACACATATACATCGGAACCGCAAAACCGTCAACGGACGACAGGGCGCTAATACCACATCACATGATAGATATTCTCGAACTTCACGAGAGAAACAACGCGAAAAAATACGCCGCCATGGCCGGGAAAACCATGAGTGAAATCCAGGATAGGGGTAAGCTCCCGTTTCTTGTCGGAGGATCGGGTCTATACTTCCGCTCGATTTTCAAGGGGCTGTTCCAGGTGGATCTCGAGCCCTCGAAGCGTGAAGCATTCGCAGCATCGGTCGATGACATTCCGACCGGCGAGCTGTGCCGGAGACTTTCCGAGGCGGATCCCGGCAGCCATGCACGAATCCATCCGAACGACCGCTACCGTATCGTTCGGGCGCTTGAGGTATACGAGCTGACGGGATCACCGCTGAGCGATCATTACAAACAACAGGTGGAAAGAGGAGTGGTTGATGATACACGTTTCATTAAAATCGGCCTGGAGATACCGAGAAAATTACTTATCGAGCGGATTCAAGAGCGGACCGTTCATATGATCGAGTCCGGGTGGATAGAGGAAGTGAGATCTCTCCTCGATGGGGGAGCTAACCCCGAATGGCCCGGCATGAAGACGCTCGGCTATCCGGAATCCATCTCATTCATTAGGGGTGAGATCACCAGGGACGAGATGATCGAAACGATATCGCGTCAGACAGGACAGTATGCAAAGAGGCAGATGACCTGGTTTCGCAAAGAGGAAGGGATTGAATGGTACAACCCCCTGGACTCTTCAACCGTTCAAGCGGTCCTCAAGCTTATCACTTCGCGCCTTGACGGACATTCCCCGGTTTTCCCCGGTAATTCCTTGTAACTTATTAAAGTTGAGTAGGTAAAGGAAAATGTCAAATAAAAAAGTGGCCTCCCCGTAAATCGATGATTAAAGTCATCGATGAACAACTCAAAACAAGGGAGGCCGATATTTCTGGTGCCAAATTAAATATCGGTTATTGTCTCCCCAGATGATAAAAGAGATGAGAGAATACTAATGTACTTTAACCTTCCCAAGGAATTATCAGAATCACAAGTCGAAATTGATTATGCCGTATTGGCAATAAAGGCTCGAGTATCTGATTCCCACTTCGGGCAGATTGACATAATCCCTTATCTTCCCTGACGCCGTTCCTCCGCGGGTGGCGCCGGGAGGGGCCCCCACCGCTCGCAGCCGGAATCGAGCACGGTGGTGATGACCGACGACAGGATCCGCGGTGATGATCTTTTCAACGGTTCAAGGCTGATATTCCCGATCTCGCACATGCATGCCCGAGTGGTGGGAGAGGACAGGTTATTTGAGACCGGCCCTTTCCCACCATCTCATGAGCCCTAACGCCTCACTCCCTGCGGTAATATCGCTGCATGAACTCTTTTCCGTATTCCCTCTCCGCCTCCAGGCGGTTGTGTTCCGGACACAGGAGCCTGAGATTGCCTGCTTTGTTGCCACCGCCCCTCGAATACGGAACTATATGATCTATTTCCAGGTTACATCTCGATTCGCATCTCGTTCCATTCGGGCTCACGAAGGTGCACTGCCCTCCATCTCTTGTGAACACCTCGTCACGCACGGCACGGGGGATGAATCGTGAATTCTCCGGCACATCCCGGCGCCCATCCTGCACGGAACTATTTTTGGTGCGTGAGTTCTTCCGCTGGGACCGGTTTTCCGTCCCATCCTCACGTTCCTTCACAGCCTCATGATCCTTCCCGCATGCCGCCTGCGCTCCGTTCGTGGTCTTCCGAGATTTCTCAGCCTTTGCTGCACGCATCTTTCTTCGTCTCATCCTGGCCTCAGGGCTGTGTCGCTCGATATACTCGTCCATGAGAGCCTCGAACAGGGTTTCAAAATCAAGTCCCTTGGGATATCTCGCAGATAAAAGCTCTTTCACCTGATTTACTTTATTCATGAACTCGGGGTCCACACCGAATACGATCTTGAGTCTCTTTTCGAGCACCGCGCATCTCCGTGTAGCTGGTCGTGTTAAATTGAGCCAATAATGGTCGTTTAAAAGTGAGCCACTTTGAGTGGGGAGTGGGGTGGTATTCCCCGGGGGCGCGGGTTTGGGGAAAAAGGGTTATATTGTGGATTTACCCAGCAAAGTGGAGAAAGACAGGATGAAAAAAAGGAGACCATTTTGGACATAGTGATGCTCGAGAGGAATGGGCTTTCGCAGCGGGCCATAGCACGAAAGCTCGGCATATAGCCGTACATTGACAGTTTCTCCGATCAATCGGCTATCGACCGAGTAGACGTTGTGGTTTACCCGTATCGTGCTGCCGCGCGATACCCTGACATCAGCCCGCTTG
>DAOVFR010000308.1 GCA_030672805.1 Candidatus Krumholzibacteriota bacterium | reverse complement strand
CTCTACACGGCCCACGGATTCTACTTCCACGAAAGGATGCACGCCCTCAAACGCCGCCTGTTCGAGATGATGGAGAGGATCGCCGGCCTGCACGCAACCGGTTTCCTCTTCTGCCAGAGCATCGAGGACACGGAGAAAGCGGCAAACAATGGATTCCTCTCCCCGGCACGTATACTCCACATCGGTAACGGCGTGGATGTACGCAGGTTTCGCCCCGATCCCGACCTGTCAAGGGAGATGCGTCACGAGCTCGGCATCCCTCCGGGGGCGGTGGTGATCACATTTATCGGTCGTGTCGTGAGGGAAAAGGGCATCCTGGACCTCGCCGAAGCGTTCGGAATCCTGGCGCGAAAGATTCCGGACATCTTTTTACTGATCGCCGGCGACTGTTATACGGCGGGAGACCGTGACAGAAACACCTTCGAAATTCTCCGCCGCAAAGCCGGGGAACGGCATGTACGGGGACGGATACTGCTGCTTGGGTACCGTGACGACCCGGAACGCGTTCTTGCCGCCACCGACATCTTCGTCCTCCCTTCCTACCGTGAAGGTTTTCCCCGCTCCATCTGCGAGGCAATGGCAAGCGGGGTCCCCGTCGTCGCCACGAGGATACGGGGATGCCGGGAACAGGTCGATGACGGTCTGACCGGGCTGCTGTATCAAACCGGCGATATCGACGAACTCGCCACGTCTCTCGAATACCTCGTCAACAGGCGGGGTAAAAGAATCATCATGGGAGAGAAGGCCCGAAACATCGCCGAAGCGCTCTTCGACGAAAGGTATCCAATCGCCCGGCAGTTAATGATTTACAGGGAATTGACGGGGCACATCCCGCAAGGTCATGAAATGAAATGGTGGGAAGGGGCGGAATCGAACCGCCGACACACGGATTTTCAATCCGTTGCTCTACCGACTGAGCTACCTTCCCACGGATGGGATGTTAACGATTTATGTTGATTTGTCAATACTTTCTTGCTGATTCGATTGTGCCGGCCCGGCATCGGCGCACGAAAGCTCGACGTCGAGCATCCGCTTTCCCCCGACATACTCCTTGAGAACCGGTTTCGTTATACGGGACAGGCGCTCCGCGATCTCGCGGATCCTCATGATTTCCCTCTCGATGCTCTTCAGTTTCCTCACCGTCCTCGAGTCCAGTTTTTCCCTTTCCATGAGCATGAGCTGTGTGTTGCCGAGAATCGAACAGAGTGGGTTGTTGATCTCGTGATTGATACTGATCGCTGTCTCGGTGATGGCGGCAAGCCTTTCCGCTTCGAGCAGCTTGGCCTGCAGCTTCCTGATCTCGCGGAGATCGGAAGCGATCATAAGCACCCCGAGCAGGTTACCATTCGTATCGGTGAGCGGCGAGATCCTGAGCCTTACAGGAATCTCCCGGTTCTCACTGTTTGTAAGCTTTGTTATGTAACCCTCGATCGAAGCTGTTCCCCTGCTCTTCAGGGTCCTGATTATGTTAGCGATCCTTACGTTCCTGATGATCCTGTTTATACGGCGACCCGCTACCTCATGATACCGGTAACCGGTCAGTTCCTGGGCGGCCCGGTTGAACATGATAATCCTCAACCGGGTATTCAGCGATATCAACGCAACCGGGGAACTCTCGAAGATACTTTCCAGGTAATCCGGCGCATGGGATGCTGATTCGCGGTGTTCCACAATTAACCGATCCTTTCACCGTCCGGGGCACAACCCGTACCCGCGACATCAAACCCTGGTGTCGTTCGCCGGACGGTCCGCCAGATGACTGCTAATCCTTTCGAGCAGATCATCCATCTCGAACGGCTTGTAGATATACTCTTCCGCTCTCGACCAGGTCGAGAGGAAAACCTCACGTTCGGGGCTGTCAACCTTTCGAGCTGTCAGCACGATGATGTCGAAGGACGCGATCTTTCCCTGCTCCATCTCCTCTTTGAGAATCCGTGAAACCTCGTAACCGTTCTTTCCGGGCAACATGATGTCAAGCAGCATCAGGTCATATACGTTCTTTCTCGCCTTGCGAAGAGCGTGAAGGCCGTCATATGCTACATCCACGGCATATCCCCTGAGTTCAAGGCTGTATTTCACGGTTTCAACGATATCCTCATCGTCCTCGACCATGAGAATCCTGGGCTGGTTCATTACCTTTCTCCTTTCCGAACAATACTTGACATCTCCCTGGAAACCTTTTCGAGCGCGGCCATAAGAAGTCCGGAGTAGCGCGTCCCGTTTCTGTCCGAGACAGCCCATCCCATCCTGAGGTTGTCTCCCCCGTCTCCCTGAAGAATACGGACACCGCCCCTGCCGCCGCGGACGAGCGAGAACGGACTGCGGATG
>DAOVFR010000159.1 GCA_030672805.1 Candidatus Krumholzibacteriota bacterium | reverse complement strand
ATCCGATCACGATGTATCTTTCTGATATCTTCACGACAGCGGCCAACATAGCAGGTGTTCCGGCCATCTCGATCCCCGCCTGTCTGTCATCCGGCGGGCTGCCGATCGGTGTGCAGCTCATGGCCGGAAAGGGCCGGGAGGCCGTTCTTCTCAGAGCCGCAGCCGTCCTTGAATCGGCGTTTCGTTTCGGGGAGCGCTATTCCCCCGGAGTGTGTGGAGAGGGAGAGACATGAGAGAAGCGGAATACGAACCCGTGATAGGGCTCGAGGTCCATGCACAGCTCCTCACGAGGAGCAAGATCTACTGTGACTGCCCGGCTACGTTCGGGGCGGAGCCGAACACGCAGGTTTGCCCGGTCTGTCTCGGTCTTCCGGGAGCGCTGCCCGTGCTGAACAGGGAAGCGGTCTCGATGGCCCTTCTTATGGGACTGGCAACGAAATGCACGATTTCACCAGTGAGCGTCTTTGCGAGAAAAAATTATTTTTACCCTGATTGCCCGAAAAACTACCAGATATCGATGTATGACAGACCTCTCTGCGCCAACGGGTATATAGATATAGAGACGGATGGCGAGACACGGAGGATCAGGATCGAGCGGATACATCTGGAGGACGACGCCGGAAAACTTATCCATGGTGAGGGGGGAGTAAGCCTCGTCGATTTCAACAGGTGTGGTGTTCCGCTGATAGAGATAGTCACTGAGCCGGACATTCACTCGCCGGCGGAGGCATACGTTTTTCTTACGAATCTGAGGCGGCTTGTCAGGTATCTCGGTATCTGCGACGGGAACATGGAAGAGGGATCGATCCGCTGTGACGTGAACGTTTCGATTCGGCCTGTCGGATCCGGAACGCTAGGCACCAGGACTGAGATCAAAAACCTGAATTCATTCAAGGCTGTCGAGGCGGGTATCGGGACCGAGCTGGAACGGCAGGAAAGGGTCCTTCGGAGCGGAGGCAGAATACACCAGGTAACAAATCTCTGGGATGCCTCGAAAAAGCGGCTCATCATGATGCGGACAAAGGAAGAGGCGCATGACTATCGATATTTTTCCGAGCCGGACCTGCCGCCCCTCGTGGTAGACAGATCATGGATCGACGGGGTGAGGGAGCGGCTCCCCGAGCTTCCCGGCGAACGTGAGAGGCGATTTATCGATCAGTACCATCTCTCCGCGTACGATGCGGGCGTCCTGTGCGCGGAGAGGGGGGTGGCCGATTATTACGAGGGGGTCGTTTCGGACGTGGGGGAACCGAAGGCCGCCTCGAACTGGGTCATGCGTGAAGTTCTTGAAGAGCTTAAAAACCCGGGATCCTCGATCGGTGAGTTCCCCGTGAAGCCGGAAGCACTAGCCGTGCTCATCCGCCTTGTCATGGACGGGATGGTCAGCGGCACCGCCGGACGCGAGGTTTTCAAGGAGATGCTGAGATCCGGGGAAGGGGCACCGACGGTTGTGGAGAGACTCGGGCTGCGACAGGTCAGTGAAGGGGACGAGCTCGAGGCGGCCATCGACAGGGTCCTCGACGAAAACCCGAAAGAGGTTGAAAGATACAGGACGGGCACGACCAAGCTTTTCGCGTTTTTTGTCGGACAGGTGATGAAAGAAACCGGCGGGAAGGCGAATCCCCGGGTCGTAAGCGAGATCCTGAAAGTGAAGCTTGGTGATTAGAGCGCGGCCCCGAAACATCTACCTGTTTGCTAATCGAATGAAGACAAGGCCGCCCGTCAGTGCGGCGCCGCCGATGAGCAGTATGTAGATCGTAATGAGTATCCACGTCTCGCCGCCGGCCGTATGAACGATCCACTCCGGAAAACGACCGGCCAGCGCCGCGAGTTGTCCCGATAAATTTTCCCCGACCCAGGCCAGGCCGCGTGAGACGGATGCGCGGTTAATGAAAAAGGCGAAGGCGCCGGCAACGGCGGCGGCGGACCAGCATAGCGGAACGAGCCAGGATGCTATTTGCCGTTTCAATCCCTTCTCGAAGCTCAGGCGTACCATGACCCTGTCGGCGACGGTGACCGGGGGTGGAATTTCATCACGGCGGCATGCAAGTGCAGCCTCGAGTTCCGTGTATATGGAGAGCGATTTCCCGCACAGCTCGCATCCGGCGATGTGTTTCCGGACGGCGGAGATCTCGCCTTCGGTGAGTTCGCCCGCGGCATATCCGGGGAGCAGTTCCTCTATGTGCCTGCAGTCCATCGGTTCATCGATCCTTCCGGTTACCGGCCGCCTGTTTTGAAACGAGAATTCTTTTGAGTGACTGTTTGGCCCTGTGCAAATTCGTTTTTACCGTTCCGACCGGGATGTCCATGATGTCCGCTATCTCGTTATATGTTTTCTCTCCCATGTACCGAAGTTCCAGGACGATCCTGTAGTTTTCCTCGAGTCCCGCCATGAGCCGTTCGAGACCGGCACGGAGCCGCTTCCTTTCGTATACCTTGTCCGGTCCGGCATCATCGGTACTGATATACCGTGCCTCGTCGAGCGGTCCCGTTTCCGGTCTTGATCTCGAGGAAGCATTGATCGCCTCGTTTCTCGATATACGGTATATCCACGTCGCGAGTCTGGAGTTGCCCCTGAACCTGCCGAGTCCTTTGAACACCTTGATGAAGATTTCCTGGACGGTGTCCTCGGCCTCCGGATGGTTACCCATGATTCCACGTACCACTGCGTACACGAGCGGCGTGTGCCGTTCGACAAGTTCGCGGAATGCTCTGTCATCTCCTTCGAGTGATCGTACAACCAGTTCACGGTCTGAATCACCTCGCAATCCTGGTTCCTCCATATTGGTTAGACAACCGGGCCGCCACGCAGGTTTCAAAAAAATTGTAGCACGGAGGTCCGATCTTTTTCGAGAGCTGATGCGTTTTTCTGAAACAAAAAAACGCTGTGCCTGTCCAACTGGATAGACGGCAAGATGAAGGACCGGCGAATACAGGGGGATCCAGTGGAGAAAGGAGCAAACGATGTTTGAGATCAATCCTGGAACTGTTGCCATCATGATTCCGATCGTTTTCCTGCTTGCGGCTCTGGCCATAGTAATTACCGCCATCATAATGGATGGAAGGCAGAAGGAGCTCAAGCACAGGGAGCGCCTCATCGCGATGGAGAAGGGGCTTCCGATACCTGAACTTCCAAAGATAGAAAAGCGGCCGGCCCACCTGACCCTGCGTGCCTGGGGTTTTGTGTTGGCAGCAGTCGGGTTGGCCGTGACGATCGGCATCACCGCAGAGGCGGGATTCGTACACGGCGTGTGGGGTTTCGTTCCCCTGTTCGTGGGCATTGTGCTTCTTTTCGCGGCACGCCTCGAAAGGAAGGAAACACCGCTAAACGAATGACCGCAGCGGGGAGGACCGCGTAAACACCTGTATATTGTACCGAAACATGATATTTTTTAGATGCCGGAAGTAATCCGGCATTTTTTTCTGGAAGGACACCCTGCGGATATGATAGGGTGTACATCGTCAAGAGGGGATCTGCCGGCGGCGGATGGCACCGATCCCCGATCTCCGGGAATATGTTCCTGGTTCGGGTGAAGGGAGGATGATGATGAGGAAGATATTCCGTTTTTTCTTATCCACGGTGGTTTGTTTCACACTCATTTCGGTTCTGGTCCATGAAGGCGCCGCCCAGGTTGTCCTGAACGAGTTCCTCGCCGACCCGGCGCGTGACTGGGACGGGGATGGCCTGGCAAATTTTCGCGACGACGAGTGGGTAGAGATCATGAATGCCGGTGACGCTGCGGTCGATATCACCGGGTATCTTCTCGCCGATGGAGTGGGGGAACCCGTATGGCGCTATGCCTTTTCCGGATTCCTCCAGCCTGGCGAGACATTCGTCGTGTTCGGCAGCGAGTCGAGAGCCTGGGAAGAAGCCAACGGTTTTCCCATGTATGGTCTCAGCCTGAACAACTCGGGAGACAGGGTCGCCCTGTACCGTATAGCCGCTCAGGAAACCCTGCTCGTCGACTCGTTTGAATATGGAGATCGTGAGGCAGATGATGACCGCTCGGTCGGACGTCTGGTCGAAGTTCACGGCCAGTGGGCGGTGTTCGATGCCTATAATCCCTGCTCCGGAAGGTGCGATCCGCCAGGGAACGGGTGCCTGCCGACTCCCGGCTCGGGAAACAGCTGTCTGACAGGGATCAGCTGCGAGAGCTGGGGCACGATCAAGAGCGTGTACCGTTGAATCTGAAGTGGTGAACAGAAATAACTGAACTGGTTTGTTGTTAACGAGTTATCATCCGCCGCCGGTAATTCCGTTGCTGATTTTCCTTTGATTGATTAGTTTATCAGTGATACCGTAAATCAAGGGGTTATGAGATATGAGCAAGTCGACGTCGCATGAAAGTTTGCGGTACTGCTGGAAATTCCTGGATTGCCTGAACACGGATTGCCCGGCATACGGGAATACCGGTTCTCCCTGCTGGGAGATTACGGGCCACCGGTGCGGCGACAAGGTTTTCTCCCGAATCGAGGAGAAACTGATCCATAGCTGCTTCAAGTGCTCGTTCTTCAAGCAGGTCAAGGAACGGGCAAAGGGCAGGAGGTGGCTCGATATCACCCTTCTCGAAACCCTCGAGGATGCTCTGATTCGCTCTTCGAAGTACTCGAACAGGGTGGAGGACCTGTACATGGAGGTAATCCGCCGAAGCAAGCTGATGAATCTTCTCAGCGAGGTCAGCAGGATCATAGCGAGACTGGACAGGGAGGAGGATATCATCCTCGCCATCCTGACCGTCATCACCGCGAAAGAAGGTCTCGGCTTCAACAGGGCGTTCATCTTTCTCAGAGGCGGGGAATACGATCTGCTGAGGGGTAAGTACGCGCTCGGTCCCTCGTCCCCCGAAGAGGCCGTGAGTATCTGGAGGATCCTCGACAGGGACGAGAGCCCTTCCCTGGAGAAGCTTGTCAACAAGGGTCAGAAGCTTCACTATCTGAAGAACAGCCCGCTGACGAACCTTACAAAGAAGCTCGTACTGCGGATCGATGATCCTGACAGCCTGATCATCAGGGGTATGCACGAGGTCCGTTTCATCAGGAACGGCGATCTGAAGAGCGGCGGTGACCGTAAGGTGGCCTCCGCGCTGGGCCTCGAGGAGTTCTGTATCTGCCCTATTGCAACGGCCGAGGACAGTCTTGGTCTCGTCATTGTCGACAACATTTTCACCGGCAAGGATATAACGGCCGAGGATGCGCACCTGCTTGAATTGGTTGTAAGTCATGCAACGACATCGCTTAGGGCGGCCCAGCTAAAGGAATCTCTCAAGAAAAACATCGATAGTTTGAAAGCGACGTACCGAAAACTCAAGGCGTACGAGGAACGAATGATGAAGGCGGAGAGATTAGCCATTTCGGGCGAGCTCACATCATCGGTTGTCCACGAGATCAAGAACCCGCTCGTCGCAATCGGCGGGTTTGCCCGGAGCCTCTGGCGTTCGCCGAACCTCGGCGCCAAGGACCGCGAGAAGCTCGAGATCATCACGAACGAGTCCATGAGGCTGGAGCGCTACCTCGAGAATCTCCAGTCCAAAGTCGGAAAACTGAAGCTCGAGTCCGGGGACATCAACCAGGTCATCGAGGTTAATTGCCAGCTTCTGCAGAAGGAGATCAGTGAGCGGAAGATTGTTTTACACAAGAGTCTTTCGCCGGATGTCCCTTCCTGTGAAGTAGATCTGGTAAAGATTCACGAGGTGTTTCTAAATATCCTGCAGAACTCGATCGAGGCGATCACCGAAGAAGGCATCATCCAGGTGAAAACGTGGCAGGATTCGGACAGGGTATGTGTCTCGATCTCGGATGACGGGGGTGGCATCAAGAAGGGGCAGATCAACAAGATCTTCACCCCGTTCTTCAGCACAAAGAAAGAAGGGTCAGGGCTCGGGCTCGCATTCGTCCAGCGGATCATCATGGACCATGGCGGGCAGATCTCGGTGACGAGCACCCCGGGTGAGATGACAACCTTTCTGATAACGCTGCCCTGCTCTCACGAAGCGAGCCCCGTGTAACACATCCGGTCCCGGTCTCGATGCTATCACCCGCTTTGTCATGCACACCGTTAAAAGCGAATTATTTATTTTTTCATGCATACTCTATCCGCCGCCTCATGAATTCCGCCACCCGCGGGTCCTGTCGCCGATCAGCCCCACCGTGCTCGCTGTCGCTGCGCGCGGTGGGGGCCCCCCGCGGCGCCCCCCCCGGGGAGCGTACACGCAGTAAATCAGTGCGGTAA
>DAOVFR010000147.1 GCA_030672805.1 Candidatus Krumholzibacteriota bacterium | reverse complement strand
GGGGATGACCGGCGACAGGACCCGCGGTGATGATGTACGGGAAGAGGACCCGCGGTGAGCGCTCACCGATTATGTCGACATAAATCATTACTGAATGCGGCGGAGCGTTCACGGCACGGCCGGGCGGGAGGTCCCATCGTCACTCCTGCAGCCGTATGATGGTATCCCTGCTGTACGCCGGGTCGGTATCCGGATAATCTATCATGTAGTGCAGCCCTCTCGATTCCTTTCTCGAGAGGGCGGACTCGACAACAAGGCTGCTCACCAGGGCGATATTCCTGAGCTCCACCATGTCGACCGACACGCCGTATTCACGGTAGAGACGCTCGATGGTTTCCTGGATCTGACGGATCCGCTCACGTGCGATCCCGAGCCGCTTCCCGGAGCGGACGATGCCGACGTAGTCCCACATGATGCGCCTTGCGAGGTCCCAGTCATGGTCGAGGATCACCGTCTCGAGCGTACGGGGGTCCCCCCTGGCGGGAAACGCGACGTTCACGCTGTCGAGATGCGGCTGCTCCCCCGCATGTTCCCTCAGGTGCTCCGCGCACCGGTGGCTCACGACGAGCGCCTCGAGAAGCGAGTTGCTCGCCAGCCTGTTGGCCCCGTGCATATCGGTGCATGATACCTCACCGATAGCGAGCAGCCCGTCGAGGTTCGTCCTGCCCTGGAGATCGATCTTGACACCGCCGCACATGTAATGGGCGGCCGGTACGACTGGGATCGGTTCCTCGCTGATATCGATGCCGTATTTCAGGCAGTTCTCGTGAACGTACGGGAAACGTTCGCTGAGCCACTCACGGCTGCGGCCGGTTATATCTAGCAAAACATGTTTCGCGCCGCTCCGTTTCATTTCCATATCGATCGCGCGCGCCACCACGTCCCGCGGGGCGAGTTCTTTCCTCGGGTCCCACCGCTGCATGAACTCCTCCCCCCTGATGTTCCTCAGGACGGCGCCTTCCCCGCGAAGCGCCTCCGATATGAGGAGGGATTTGACATCGGGGTGATAGAAACACGTCGGATGGAACTGGACGAACTCGAGGTTCGCCACTTCGGCCCCCGCCCGGTATGCCATGGCGATGCCGTCACCTGTCGCAACATCCGGGTTCGAGGTGTAGAGGTATATCTTTCCCGCGCCGCCGGTGGCGAGAACAACATGCCTGGCCGTGACGGCCCTGACCTCACCGGAGTCACCGTCGAATATGAAACAACCCCGAACGACGCCCCCGGGATCCTTGATCAGATCTATCGCGAGCCGGTTCTCGCGGATAGCAATCCTCCGATTATCGCGCACCGCATCGAGAAGACGGTTCTCGATCTCCCTGCCCGTCATATCCCCGTAATGGACGATCCTCGACGCTGAATGCCCGCCCTCGCGGCCGAGCCTCAGGGCGCTCCCCGTCTCGTCACGCGCGAACCGCACGCCGAGCTCGATCAGTTCGGCGATACGCGCGGGGCCCTCTCTGACCACCGCCTCGACGGCCTCTCTGTCGCACAGCCCGTGGCCGGCCGCCATCGTGTCCGCAACGTGGAGATCGAAGGAATCGCTGCCGTCCATCACCGTCGCGATCCCGCCCTGTGCATACAGCGTGTTGCTGCTCGGAGCGTCCCTTTTTGTCACGATCAGGACGTCGGAGAAACGGGCCGCCTTGAGGGAAAAGAACAGGCCCGCAACTCCGCTCCCGATCACGAGAATGTCGGTTTTTTCTATCTCCATATCGATCCTCCACAGGCTCCCATCATAGGAAATAGGTCCATGCTAACGCAATATAAAGAAATGCATAATGCAAGCGCGAACCCCGGCCTGTCGCTGCTTCGTTTCCGTGTTCACCGCAACCATTTACTATATAACAGGTTAAACGTGTTTTTCGCCTGGCGGGCTTGGCACAAACATTGCGAGGAGAAGTGTGAAAAGTCTTATTGCCAGATACACAGGAGGAGGTTACCCGATGCTGAAGAGGAATTTTGCCGTCATTCTATGTCTGGCTGCGATCACCGCGGGAGCGCTGCTTACCGGGTGCAGCGAGGATTCTCCGTACGATCAGAGAACCGTGATGCTTATCAGCTACATCAACGACGGATCTCCATACTTCAGCGACGTGCTGAACCAGGGCGATTCGCTGTTCTACACCGAAACAGAGACCTACAAGTTGTCGGATGATTTCGTCGAGGAAGACTACGTGAAGATCCGGTTCCACAACAGGCCCTACAACTCGATCGCCGACCCGGATATCAGTTCGCTCGGAGACTTTCTCGTCACCCACTACGACGTCGAGTTCACCAACACCGCCGACCCGGATCATCCACCGGTACAGGAGTTCACCGGTATGACAAGCATTCTGATACCGGCGAACTCCGAGGTCGAGGCATTCATTCTGCTCGTGCCGTTCTCGAACAAGAATGATATGACCGGAATTCTGCGTCCGCTGCGTTACACCGGCGATGAGGTTCACTCCTACGTTATGATCACGTTCCATGGACATGAGGTCCAGACGGACAGGAATATCAGCTTCACCGCCGGAGTCACGGTGAACTTCGCCGATCCGCTCTGCGTGGACGACGGCACCTAACAGCGGGTCCTATCGGGTAAGCCAACCTCTCATGGTTTATGAGCCCCTGCTTCGTGCAGGGGCTTTTTCAACTTCATGGCGGTTTCGAGCAGTTCATCCAATCCATCGATCTCCATTCTCACGCGAAGCGCGAATAGATCGCTATTATCCGGAAACAGATCGGCCACCTTGAACCAGTCCTTTTCCGTCGTGAGAAACGTGGTTTCGCTGCCCGCCCTGTGGAGCATCCACCGGATATCCCGCCGTGTATAGCTGTGGTGATCGGCAAATCTGAATGAAACATCCACCCCGGCGCCGATCGAGAGGGCGATCTCCTCGAATGAGGCCGGTCTCGCGATGCCGGAGAAAAGGGCTATCCTCCTTCCCTCGAGTACATCGAGTGAAAGGTTGCCGTTCCTTGCGGTAAGGCCGTCGGGAACGTGCCGTGAAAAGAATACCGGCCTGTCGCCGATGAACGGTTTTACCACGGCGGGGACACTCCGCCCGCCCGCTCTCGTGAAGAGTATCGCATCCGCCCTGTCGGCCGCTTCGGGAGGCTCCCTCAGGCTGCCGAGCGGTATTAGCCTTCCGTTGCCGAAAGGCCTTTTCCAGTCGAGCAGCAGGATATCGAGGTCCCTCCGGGCCGCGCGGTGCTGGTAGGCATCATCGAGCAGTATATGCGTCGGTAAAAGGAGTTCCAGTGCAGCCCGTACTCCCCTGTCACGTTTCGAATCGATCACGACCGGTATGCCGCGGCTCCGGTACAGAAGCACCTCGTCCCCGAGGATTTCCGAACGAAGTCCGGCACCGGTATCAGCCGTCTTGCCGTGCAGGCGCTCAGCCAGTTCGTCCTCGAGCAGGTACCATTTTCCCGGCGACACGTCGGCGCCTGCCGGCACTATGACCGGAACGCCGGCCCCCGATGCCCTGCTCCTGTACCCCCTCGTGACAACGACAGGCCGGCCCCCTTTTCGGAAGACCGCGCTTGCCAGCTCGATCGTGCAGGGCGTCTTTCCCCCTCCGCCGACCTCGAGGTTGCCGACCGATACGATCAAGGGAGTGCGCCCCGGATCGTAGGGACGAACCGCACCCCTCACGGCACGGCCGGCCGTTCCGCGAAGCCAGGCGCCGTAGAACTTCGAGAGGATAAACCTCAGCGGGGTGAGCAGCGACCACGCCCCCCGCCCCCGGTAGACCCTCACACCCGTACTGTATCTCTCAATCACCCTCATGAGGCCAGACCTCGGCGCCTTCATGGCCCATTTCACCATCCAGAAGCGCCGTCATTCCACCGAGGACCCGCTCGAGACGCAGGCGCAGCCGTTCACGCTCCTCGGGATCCGCGCGGCGGGGCACCACAAACGGCTCGCCGTACCCAACGATCACACGGGCGAACGGCATAGGGAACTGGAACCGGTCCCATGACCGGAGCAGTTTCCTCGGCTTCGCGCTGCTCGTGAGGGGTATGACGGCGCAGCCGGTGAAACGGCTTAGTTCTATCGGACCCTGCTTGACGACGCCTCTCGGTCCCCTCGGCCCGTCGACCGCCAGCCCCGTATCGTACCCGTCCTTCATGATGGACGTCAGATCTCTGAGCGCCTTCGCCCCTCCCCGTGTCGATGAACCTTTCAGGTGTCCGAACCCGAGCCATTCGACCACCTTGCCCATAAGATCCCCGTCGGGATGGTCCGAGGCAAGAACATGGATCTTCCTGTTCCTGTGCGAGTAGCTCAGCGCAAGAAGTCGCCCGTGCCAGAGGGAGTAGATCACATGCGGCGAAAGACGCCGGGCAGCCTCGATATGCTTCATCCCTCTCCACTCGATTCTCCATGTGGCGCCGATCAGACGTACAATAACCGACCCGAGGAAACCGAGCGCCTTTCTGCCGACCGGTATACGCATGTTCAAACGTCCGTGCTCGCAGCCGGTCCGTGCCCGGTCAACGATCCCTGTAACGGACCGGATACCGTTTCGAGTATCCGTCCGGCTGATTCTCCATTGGCCATCCGGATGGCGATCCCCGCAACGAGATCCGCTCCCCCCGGGCCGGTGAGCGTTTCTCTCAGCTTCAGAAGCTCGCCGGACATCTCCGTGTATCGCTCCCCGTCGCCCAGTATCGTCTCCGCCTCTCGGGCGATGCGCTCCGGCGTCGCCTTGCCCTGGATCAGCTCCGGGACGATCTTTCTTTCCGCAAGCACGTTAGGCATCGCGATCCATGGAATACTCACGAGCCGCTTACCGAGCAGGTAGGTGAAACGGGAAGTCCTGTACGAGACAACCGTCGGCGTCCCCGATATCGCCGATTGGAGCGTTACCGTCCCCGAGACGGCGAGCGTGAGCGCGGCGCCGGACAGTTCCTCTATCCCACGCCGGGTCACCGAAACGAAACCATTCATCGACGGTGGAATCGAAGCGGACGATTCATCGATAAGCGGCGCGAGCCCGAGCTTGAACATGGCTGCGGGGAAACGGGCCTTTATCATCCGGGCCGCTTCGAGAAACACTGGAAGCAGCCTCCCAACCTCCTGCCTCCGGCTTCCCGGAAACAGCATCACCGTAAAGGCCTCATCCCGCCCGGGTGCACGCTTCGGCTCCCGCGGAGCGGGCACCTCGTCGAGCAGCGGATGGCCGGTGAAAACGACCGGGATCCCGGCATCCCTGTAGAGCTTCTCCTCGAAGGGAAGGATGACGGCCATCAGGTCGATGACGCGCCTCATCGAACCCAGCCGCCACGCTCCCCACGCCCATACCTGCGGGCTGATGAAGTACAGGACCGGAACGCCCGCCCCGTGGGCACAGCGGGCGAGCCGGAGATTGAGACCCGGATAGTCGACGGGAATGAACAGATCGATATTTCCGCTTTTGAGAAGGTTTTTCAGCTTACGCTCGAGTGAAAGCACGCGCGGCAGGCCCGAGAGCACCTCGAGAAACCCCATGAAGGCAAACCGTTCCATCGGAAAGGCAACGTCGGCGCCTGCTTCGGCCAGATCCCTTCCCCCCAGGGCGATGACCCGGCACGAGGGATCACGCCGTTGCAACTCCGACACGACCCGCGACGCGTGATGTTCCCCACTCGTTTCACCGCAGGTGACAAGGACGGTTTTCACCTGTGCTCCCCCGCTATCGATTCGAGGATCCGTTCGGCCACCCCCAGCGCGGCGAGACCCTCGCGTCCCGTGACGGCCGGCTCGGCGCCATTCACGACTGCCTCCACGAACGAGACTATCTCCTTGAGCAGCGGTTCCCCCGTGTCGATGTCGACCGTCACCGGGCGGATGAAGGCCGTCGGGTCCGACGCAAGCCGCGCCGGGTCGACGCCGGTGGATTTCTCGAAAGCCTCGACGGTTTTTTTGCCCAGGTCAGCCGAGACATACAGGTTTTCCTGAAAGAACCGGATCTTCCTCAACGGCTCTCTCGATATCCTGCTTGCAGTGATGTTCGCGACACACCCGCTGTCGAACTCGATCCTGGCATTCACTATGTCCGGCGACCCAGTGAGTACACGTGTGCCGGACGCCTTGAGATCGACGATCTCCCGCCCCCGCAGTACGGAAAGCACCAGATCTATGTCATGTATCATAAGATCGACCACGACGGACACATCGGTGCCCCTGTCGGGCGAGAAGGTGGCCAGGCGGTGGGATTCGATGAACATGGGAGATGTAAGCAGCGGGGCGACCGCCTGGAATGCGCCGTTGAAACGTTCGACGTGGCCGACCTGGAGGATACAGCCGTTTTCCCCGGCTATCCGCACCATCTCCTCCCCCTCACCGTAACAGCGCGCGATCGGTTTCTCGACTAGTACGTTAACGGACCGCTGGAACGCCGCTACCGCCGCCTCGTGGTGGTGGGTAGCAGGTGTGCAGATGCTCGCAATATCGCAGCGCTCGAATACTTCCTCCATCGACGTGCACATCCCGGCGCCGTACTGCCCGGCCGTCTCTCTCGCCCGCGACTCTATACGGTCGTAAACA
>DAOVFR010000237.1 GCA_030672805.1 Candidatus Krumholzibacteriota bacterium | reverse complement strand
AAACCGACGGCAGATACATCCTCGGGGAAAGACCGGACATCCTGCTCCTCGGAAACGTGCAGACCCGCCGTGGCAGGGGCCGGCCGGGAGATATGACGATCAAGCTTCAGGAAAAAGAAATCACGTCCCTGCCGTCATTCGCCCGGGACTACGAGTTCATCAACATCCACCTGTTTGGTGAGATCAACCTCATGTGCTACAAGCGAAAGGGTTTCTTCCTGCCCCTCGAATGAAAGCCGCCGCAGCGGCCCCTCAATCCCTCCCGATTGGCGCCGCCACACCTTCCGGACCCTCGCGATAGGCATACACCGCCATGGCGGGAAGAGCCAGGGCGAACCAGAAAAAGTTCGTCCATGCGACGGGGATAAAGAGCGAGTTGAAGAAATAGGCCGCCTGCTGGATAATGAGCAACTTCCCGAGGATCACGGCCTCGGGGTCGCGGCGCCTCCGGATGAGGCTTCGGGTCAGCTTGAGGTTGTACAGGATGATGCACAGGAAAACCGCGAATCCGATCATTCCGATCTCCGAGAAAATCTGCAGGAACGCGTTGTGCACGATGATCCTGTATGGGATGTAGAAGCTCGCTGCGTAGATGAAGTTGCCGAGTCCCACACCCAGGAGCGGATTCCTGAGGCCGAGAAGCAGTGCGACCCTGCCCGATTCGATGCGCTGCACAACCGCGGCAGAGGCCACACCTGTGGGATCAGTATCCGTGAGTGACGTGATCCGTTCCCAGTAAACCCCGGGCGCGAGCGCCACACCTGCGATGATTACGACGAGCGCAACAACCGGCACGTACCATCGCCTCCGCTCCATGATGACGAGACCGGCAAGTATAATCATGAAGCTCAGGAAACCGCTTCGCGAGAAACTCAGCACCAGCACGAACACGCTTGCGAGAAAGGCGACAAGGAAAAAAGTCCTCGCGAACCAGGGTTTCCGGTAATATACGAACAGAAACAACAGCAGAGGCAAGAAAAAGTTCTGAAGCATCGCGAACCGGTTCGCCTCGAGCACGAATCCCTCGTACCTGAGCACACCCTGCTCCCAGAGAAGAGAGAGCGGGGACTGCTCCACGGGCGGTCTCACGATGAAGGGAAGAAAATTGTTCATAAGGATCGCAAGGGTCAGTGCCAGCAGAAAGGTCCGGAATTCCTTCCTGCTGCGCACGAACTGCATTGCGATCGCCGTACTTACGAGCGCCCTGAACAGCTTGCCGAGGGTATTGAGCGATCCCTCGAGCTTCAGTGCGAACGAGATCGACTGGAATACAAGTATCAGGAAGGCGCACACGAGGATGAGGAAAACACGGTCGTGAACGACAAGGCGCCTCCCCATGACCACGGCCACCGCGAAGGTGACAAGCAGAAACAGGAGAACATACCTGAAGATCCCGAACGGCGCGAAGATATCAATGTTTGAAAAAAGGACAAACACGAAAATACAGAAGATCCATTGCGGCCTGTCGAAGAGGATGATGCCGGCCGGAAGCGCGATGACGCCAAGGACGACGAGTTTCACGAGTCCGGACGGGAGCACGAGGAATGCGGCCACGGCGAGCCCCGCGAGCGGAAACAGGTATAACAGGAGCCTCCCGGGCCTGAGCGGTTCACCGGGCATATCGGGGTTCGTCACGCCTATCCGCCTTCCCCGGTATGAGGGGTCCCGCCTGTCCCGCCGCTTCCCATCCCGCCGGAACCCTCCCCCACCTCACGTGTGCCACCCTCTCCACCGGTAAAGAGAACCCCGAGCAGTCCCTCTCTCCATCTCTGCCGGACGAGCAGGACGAAACAGACCCAGAACAGGGTCGCGGCGGTCGAGAATAGTACGATCTGCTTGCGTTTCGGCCAGGCCCTGCGCTCCGGCACGACGGGCGGGTCGATCACGTGTATCACGCTTGTTCTCATGTTCTCCAGGATCCTCGCGTCCTCGAGCCTCACACGAACATATGCGAGGGCAAACTCCTCCATCGTGCGCTTCGTGTACAGTTGGATATACTCTGCGATGAGGTCGGGCAGTTCGCCGAGCGGGGGAAACAGATCGGCGTCCCCGCTTCCTTCCTTGAGCCGCAGCAACTGCTCGCCGAGCTTGCCGATCTCGAGTTTCAGCCATTCGAGCTCTGGAGCTCCCTCCCTCATTGTCATCTCGAGAAGCTGCTTTTCCACCTCGATAACGGCCTGGCGCGAGCTTACGGCCGCCGCCACCTCGAGCGCGGCCCGGGCCTGCTTGTCGATCGAGTAGAGACCGTGCTCGGCCATGAACGCCATGAGGACCGAGTCGCTCATGATAATCCGCCTCTGCCTGCGCTCCTCTTCCTTCTCGAGGACCCTTCGCTCGGACCGTGCATTGTCGATCGTGAGCTCCACGAGAAAACTGTCCAGTCCGTGCAGGTAGAAATCGGCCATATCCCTTGCCCGTTCGGCCCTGCGATCCATAACATCGAGAAGGATCACCCCCTCGTCGAGGACGATCACCCCCGTACGATCGTTCAACTTCTTACAGACCTTATCTTTCTCACGGGTACCGTATACTTCCACCAGGTTGAAACGCTCGGACATTAAACCCGCCATCCGCCGGCTCCTGATTATATGCTCAACGATGAAGTTCCGCCGCACCCGCATGAACGTCTCGTAGGCTTCCCCGAACACACCGAACCGGGCGAAGAAGCCCTGGCGGCCCGTGATCTTCTTCTCGACGCCGACGGGGATGAACGTGGCTGATGATACGTACCGCTGGGGTAGAACGAGGCTCACGACGATCGAAAGGATAAAACCGGCCAGCGTGACCAGTATCACAACCTTCTTGTACCGGAGAATTATCGAGACGAGTGATAGCATGACGGAAATTCAGGGGCGGTAATGTTTCATCGCTATTTGATTACGTTCACGTGCGGGAATGTAACACCGGACAGCCGCACCGGCAAGCTCAATCTGGGCACCGATCCCCGCATGCCCTTATGAACAGCCTCCGGGGCAAGCCCGGTCCGGCGACTGCCTCAAGCCGGTGCAAGACCCGGATTGCCTATCCGGAACTTCCCCGCCCCCTCCCTGCGGCCAGCCATGCAACCGCTCTTACCGGCACGATGAACGCAAGCGTGATCATCCTTGCCATTCCGAGGCTCTTCCGGTAGAAGAAACATATCAGGTATCCGGCGGCCCCGTACGATACGACTGTGGCGACGGCCGCCCCCACTCCCCCGTACACGGGAATCAGGAACAGGTTCATGACAACATTCACGACCGCTCCCACCAGGTTGCTTGCGAAGACGAACTTCACGTGTCCCTCGTTTATCGACCAGCTGTTGAGAGCCGCCTTTACGAAGACGAACAGCCCGGCCCAGATGTGGATCACAAGAATCTGACCCGCTCCGGCGAACCGTTCGCCGTAAAGAACATGCATGAGCGGCCTTGCGGCGAAGGTCATCGCGAACGCCAGCGCCAGTGCAAGCCCCGCGAGCAGATCAAAGAGCTGCTGCAGCCGCCCGTAGTAGACGTCTTTACCGTGCCCCTTACTCCTGATCAGCGCGGGAAAGACCGATGTCGTTATGATGACCGGAACGAAATACCAGACCTCGGATATCCGCACGGCTGTAGAGTAGATTCCGACCGCCGCCAGTCCGAGCATCCTGCCAAGCATCACCTGGTCTATTTTGAGATATACGATGATAAGCGTACCGGAGAGCATCAGCGGCCATGACTCGCTGAGGAGCTCCCTCGCCCTTGTAACACTCATCCTCCACGCTCGCACGCTGAACCCGTTCATCCTGTAGACGGCAACCATCCCAATTGCCCCGAATACCGAATCGATGGCCGCCACTGCAACGAACGCGACGAGCGGCGCCGCATTCAGGATCAGAACGATCTTGAAGATGTTCGTGAG
>DAOVFR010000175.1 GCA_030672805.1 Candidatus Krumholzibacteriota bacterium | reverse complement strand
GAGATAAGAAACAAGTCAGCCAGGAACGTGAAGATGATCGTATCGAGGCATCGTCCGGAGCTGTGCATCACGGACCATGTACGTCCCGTGTATATCATGAAAAAGGTCCCCGATCAGGATGTAAGGGGTGGTAAGAAATTTACCGCCGACGTCGGCGGTAAAAAATCTTGCACTTCTGGGAGCGATGATTCCGGAGAACACATCTGCCGTGGCACTGTCATGTCAGGGAATCCTGATAATACCCCCTCCCGGGTGACACTGGAGAAGAAATACAAACTCGAGTTCGGTGTGGATCCGGAGTTCATGAAGAAGGTGAACCGTGTCCGGGAGCTTCTATCCACGAGACATCCCAGGGGTATGAAATTCGAGAAGATATTCGAGATCCTGATGGATGAGTATATCGAGCGCAACAGCCCGGATGCCAGGATGAGACGAAGAAAGACGCGTGCTTCAAAGGCCGAGAAATCACAGAAGACCACGAACGGGGCGCAGGCGGCCCGCGGGAATGATCATGGGGCTGTGAAGGAACGTGGGACCGGGACGGAACATGGGTGTGGAAAAGAGTGCGGGAATGGGAATGAAGATCGTAGAGGGGCGGAAAACCGGCCCCAGGCGAAGAACTCACGCACCAATCATGGTTCTGTTAGTGATGGGCGCTGGGATGTTCCGGAGAAATCACGGTTCATCACACGGGCCGTGCGTGACGAGGTGTTCACAAGAGATGGAGATCAGTGCACCTTCGTTGGCCAGGATGGAACGAGTTGTGAATCGAGGTGGAACCTGGAAATAGATCATATCGTTCCGTATTCGAGGGGCGGGGGTAACAAAGCAGGCAATCTCAGGCTGCTGTGTCCGGAACACAACCGCCTGGAAGCGGAGAGGGCATACGGAAAAGAATTCATGCAGCGGTATTACCGCACTGAATGATAGGGAGAAAGCTCACCGCGGGTGGCGCCGAGCGGGGCCCCCTACGCGCGCATCCGAGTTGGGACATCCCCGCATGCAGACGTAAGCGAGCACGGTGGGGTAGACCGGCGACAGGACCCGCGGTGATCGCATACGGGAACGAGTTCATGTAGAGGTATTACCGTACTTAATGAATAGACCTGGAGGCATAAATTTTTGTCCGGGGCTTGCCGGGAATGCGCTGGCTGCACCGTCGTCAGAACTGCTCGGTCAGGGATATGTGTATGCGTGTTCCCTCGAGCGAGAGGCGATCCCCTACACCGAAACTGAGCTCGACGGTTCCGAGCTCGGACGATGACCGGAGACCGAACCCCACACCGTTCTTCACCTTCCACCCTTCGCCATCGCGATAGAAAGCGCCGACGTCGTCGAAGATGAAAAGTCCTCCGTCCCGGCCGAACCGGTACTCGAGATTCGTGTACGCGATGCGGTCCCCGCGGAACTGGTTCTCACGGTACCCCCGGATTGTCCGTGCTCCTCCGAGCGGAAACCGTTCGGCAGGTTGTATCTCGCCCGACGAGAATACCGATTCCGAGACGAGCCGCCAGAACATGACCTGCCACCCGAACGCCGGTATGGCCAGCGACCCCTCGAAACGGTACAGGAACTGACCATCGTTCTCCGACCGGTTACCCTTCAGGTAGTTGATCTTGTACGCCCCCTCCACGTGAAGGCTCAACCCAATCCTCTTACCACCCTCCCGTACGATCCCTGCACGGTAACGCTGCCTGACGCTTCTCAGCAGCTCCCCCGTATCGGGGACGTTCCTGTCTCCCGATACACCTGCCAGTATCGAGTACCGCGCGCCGACGGGCACTCTGAAGATGAGCCCGGCCGAATGCCACGTGTAGAGGCTGTCGTGGACAACCTGTCTCACGTTGGCATCGAGGTGAAAGGGAAGCGAAAAGAAAAACAGTTCGGTATATTTCAGATCCACCCGGGAGTACTTCTCGCCGTCATTGAGCCAGCTCAAGAAGACGTCGCGTCCCTTACCCGCTATGTTTCGCAGGCTTATATCCACGGAGCCGTTCAGCACGTTCGTCCCGTCGTCCCGCCGCGAGAAACCGAATGCGCCCTGGAACATGTTATACCTGGTGCGTTCCTTTACGGGAAACACGATATCGACGGCTCCACCCCGCCCCGCCTCGACCCTCGGCTCGCCGACCGACTCGAAAAACCAGGCGGTCCCGAGCCGCTGACGGGCCCGCTCGACGGCGCCTTCATTGTACGGTTCGCCTGCGCGCAGTCCGGTCATCCTGGCGGCAAGTGACGAATCGGTCTTCGCGAGACCGTCGAACATGATCGAGGAGATGGAGGCATGCTTACCCTCGAATACCGAGAAGGCGAGGTCGACCTCGTTCTCGACCGGCCGGTACTCGAATCCGGTGAGCCACACCTGCGCGTACGGGTACCCGCCGTCGTTGTACCGGCGAAGCAGTTCCATCATCGACGCCTCGATCACGAGAGGTTCGAAAGCCCGCCCTTCATCGACGCCGAGGATGTCGCGTATCTCGCGTATCCCGGATTCCGGAGCACCGGTAATCGAAACGGTCCCAACCACGGACCGCTCGCCCTCCGAGATTGCGATTTCGACATCGACCGATGTCCGGGACCGGAACGTGTCGACCGTGTAGGCCGCCCCAAGCCAACCCTGGGAGAAATAAAGGGAATCTATGCGCGCCAGCTCGAGATCAAGCAGGGAATCGGAGAAAACGGCGCCCCGCCCGAGAAGGCTTCCCTCCCCCAGCTCGTTCCGGGAGAAGACGGCTGCCCCATTGAAGGAAACCGTACCAACGACCTCTCCCCCGTATGCATTTCCCGGCCGGGCCAGCAGCACGAGACTAGAAATAAGCACCACATTCCATCTTGAAATCATGGATCGTCTTTACCTCCCCAATGTAATTCTTCTCTCGCCTTCCCGTATAATTCATACCGAAAGTGACGTTGCGGGAAAAACGGTACTGGCCGATAAGGTTCCAATCCTGGCGGAGTCCCTCTTCGAGAAAGAACAGCGGTTTCCCATCGTCCGATTTCGCATCGGTGTAAGTGAACTTGAAAAAGGCCGCCAGGTTAAACTTCGCTCCCATCGATGAACTGAACGAAGGGATCGCGAGATATGACGCCTGCTCCGCCCCCGACACCCCGTCACTACGCTTCTCGTAACCCGTCTCGAACGAGAACCTCATCGACGGCGTGATGCGGTAGTTCACGACCTGCGAAGCGGAGACCGATTCCACACGGTAGCTCTGCGCCGACGCACCACCCGCCCGCCTCGTGTCGAGCCTGCCGCCCCCCTCCCAGGAGATCGTTACCGATGAGTAGGGCGCCGCCTCCAGACGCACGAGGACTTCCCTGTTGAACCGCTCGAGCCCGGCTTCCGCCGATCTGTTATCCTCCTCATCCTCCCGGGAGTAGGTGAACCGGAGGTTGAATTTCCTCACGTTGTTAAGAAAACTCCATTCCTGCCTGAACGTGTTGATCCCGTAAAGGGTGAAATCGTTACGCTGCAGGAGGGACGGTTTCAGCATATACAGCCCCGCGAGATCATCGGTCCGCGATTTCTCGAGCACGGAGAAGAAATGATCGCACGAGACGTTCCTGCGTATCCTGGACAGCCATCCCCCGCCACCGGGGCTCCCGGTCACGCCGCGCAATCCTCTCCCGTAACTCATCCGCCAGGTCAGCTCTACGGTGTGCACGGCCTCGCGCTCACCTCCCGGCAGGTAGAGAACCATGTAGTCGCCCCTCTTCTGGCCGACCTCCCTTCCCTCGCTGTCATAATCCCCCTGGTTCTCTCCCACGAAGACCACCGCCTTCTCCTGGCGCCGCTCCTCCCCGGAACTGATCCGGTAACCGATATCGGTCGTGATCCCGGCCGGCGCCCAGCAGTCCCGGTACCTGACCCTTCCAAGATCGTACCATCCCGTCACCCCCGTCCGTGCTTCCCTGTTCCGCATGTGCGCAAGGTAGATATCGACGATCCTGTGCCCGCTCGAGTAGCCTCCGTCCACGCGCACCTCGTCGTTCTCGCGCGCCCTCAGCCATTGCCCGCCCGATTCCCGCATCATATCCGTCAACCTTCTGCTGAACGAAACCAACCCCCTGAACGGCCCGATCGATTTCCCGGCGAGCGAGATATCGCCCTGGCAGTAGTACCTGCCCGTGTCGGCGGCATCCACTTCGAACGACCTGTAACGTTCCGTCTCGAACGAGATGCGCGGGACGGCATGCCAGAATGCGAGAGCCCCTTCCCCCCGGGCGAACCGCCTGTCGCGCTCATCCCCGGTCTTCGAGTCGAGGGCCCTGAAATGCACGCCCCTGCCGGCCAGGTCGCCCACGGAGGCGTCCACCTCCCCTTTCCTTGCCGAGAGCCCGCGGTCACGCGAGAGCACACGGTAGCTTCCCCCCAAGTTCCACCGGTGTTTCCCTTCGAGCCGGAAGGCGGTCCCGCCGATCCTCTCCATCCCTTCCAGCGGAACGTCGTCGAGGTTCCAGTTCCGGTAGAAGTAGGAGTCTCTCGGCTTGTCAGGCGATTTGAAACGGGACTCGAGGCTCGAGAATTCTCCCTTTAGAGAGAGGTCCGCCGGACCGACCGGAAGTTCCTTCACGCCGCTCTCGAGCCGTATCGCCCCCCCGGCGTTATCACCGTCGTCGAGATCCGAGAGCGTATTCCGGTCATGAATGCTTACATTACCCTCCCCATCGAAGAAGAAACGCCCCTTTTTCGCTTCGGCTCCGAGCGTGAAGAGTCTGTTGCGCTCCGGAAGCGGGAGCGGCCTGCCGATCGAGAAATCACCCAGCCCCTCGCCCGCGTAGGCATACCTCACCCTGCCGATTCTCGTGAAACCGTCCGTGCGGTACTCCCCGTTGCCCTGCCCCACCTCGACGAAATCGAGTATGTATTCCCCGCCCGACTCGGTATAGACGAAATGGGACGGCACCGTATCCCCGGGGACAAGCAGGTAATCACCCTTGCCCGGTTCCACCTGCTCGATACCGTCGCTCATCGCCCTGGCGGGGTCGTCGCCGGCCTCCTTCAGGCTCGCCATTTCCTTCGATGAAAGTCCGCCGCGCAGCGGATTATCCGAATCGTCGGCCTCCTGAAAGAAGAACGCCCGAAGCCTCACGGCGCCGGCGATCCGGCGGGAGGTCCACCCAGCGGTAACGGTCGACCTCTCGTAGTCGTCCTCGCCCATCTGGAAATCGGTGACGATCTCGGAGTCGTCGGTTATGGTGACCCGTTCGGCGAAGGTGACAGTGCCGCGGTTGTAATCGATCGTGTAATCGTTTTCGCTGCCCCGTTTCAGCAGGCGTCCATCCAGGTAGATCGTCTCGGTGCCCGGAAGGATCACGACGCTGTTGAAGCGCCGGGCCTGGAGAAGCTCATACGGCCCCTGCACTCCCTCCACTCCAGTGAAGCTTCTGCTCTCGAACCTGCCCTTTGCAATGCCTCCGCCGCTGAAAAAGGTGTCCCCCCCCGCTTCGACCGTCGCCATCACCCCGCGGAGCTCCCGCTGAAACGAGGAATAACTTGACCAGGCGAGACCCGTCGAGAAGTCGCCAAGTTGAACCTCCGAGTGCCTGGTCTTTACCTGGACATAGACCCTGTCGAGATACTTCAGCTCTTCCGTGTTCCC
>DAOVFR010000272.1 GCA_030672805.1 Candidatus Krumholzibacteriota bacterium | reverse complement strand
CCTTGGAGATCGATATGAAGTAAACATGAAGGGAGACGTACAGGAGTACGAGGCTCGAGAAGAACCCGAGTATCAGGAGAAAGTTGAGTGGGCTGATCCGTCCCTCGAGTGCTCTCGTGATGATCGCCGAGAAACCGTACTGGTGTCCTGTATGCTTGCTCATGTTATATCCTCTCTGCAGCGCGGAGCCTCGCACTCCGTGACCGTGGATTCCGCTGTACCTCTTCCGCCGATGGCTTCTTTACCCGCCGCGTGAGACGCCGCAGCCTCGGTGTTCGGCCGCACGCGCACTCGGGGAAATCGGGCGGGCAGGTGCACCCCTTTTCCTCCATCCTGAAAAACCGTTTGACGATCCTGTCCTCGAGCGAATGATAGCTGATGACGACCAGGCGCCCGCCGGGATCAAGCAGCTCCACCGCCTTATCCAGGAACTCCTTCAGGGCGTCGAGTTCCTCGTTCGCCCATATCCTGAACGCCTGGAAAACCCGTGAAAGCGAAGCGATCCGGTCCCCTGAACGCACCACCCTCTCGACCGCGGAACGAAGGTCCGCCGCCCCGGTCATCCCCGACGTATCGCGGAGATGCACGATCTCGGACGCGATCGCCCGGTAGCGCCTTTCCTCGCCGTAGCGCCGGATGATCGAGCCGATCTCGCGCTCTCCCGCGGTGGCAAGCAGCTCGCTTACGGAACGGGAATCGGCGCCCATTGCCATATCGAGCGGGCCGTCGGCAAGATAGCTGAACCCCCGTTCCCCGTCCGCAATCTGGTACGACGAAAGCCCGAGATCTACCAGAAAACCGTCGCATGCGCGGTGCCCGAGGTGTGTCTGGATATTCCGAAAGTTGCCGCAGATCAGCATTACCCTATCTCCAAAGGGGCAAAGCCTCTGCCCGGCCAGTTCGAGTGCTCCCCTGTCCCTGTCGATACCTATCACCTTCACGTTTCCGGGTGTCAGCTTCAGGATGCGCTCCGTGTGGCCCCCCGTACCCGTCGTCGCATCGACATAACAACGGCCGCGATTCTCCAGAAGGAACGCGACCGCTGCCAATTCCATGACCGGTGTATGCCACACGTGCCCCGTTCTCCGTCTCACCCGTGCCCGATCAGACCGGCAGCTGCATGGGTACCCATCCGTCCACGTTCCGAGACGAGATATTGCCATGCGCTTTTCCAGTCCGGGAACACGGATATAAAAATATTTTCCCGTGTGAATGATGTCGGTCCGAGGCGGCGCTCATCGAGACCGCTCAGGCAAATCTCCGCGCCTCCGTAGAACCAATCCTCGAGAACCTGGAAGGCCCCAGGATCCAATTGATCGACATCCTCGAAATCGAGGACGAAGCATCCCCTGTCCAGTTCGCCGGACTCCCGCAGAAACCGTAACAGGGTGAAGGCATCCTCGCGATCGATGGTACTCCTGAACCTCCATATCCCGACTCCGTCCTTATCTATCCTGTGAATCTTCATGTGCGGTATCTAACCCTCCCAGTCGCTTTCGTGGTATGTCTCGGCTGCCTGGCGCCTGATCTCCTCGTAGTTTTCGGCGTTCCAGATCTCCATGTACTTGAGGGCGCCGATGACAACGACCTTCTTTGGGTTACCGATCATTTCGATAAATTCCGAGGGAATGGCAACACGGCCCGCCTTGTCGACGTTGAGCGGCTGGGACGTGTCGCTGTAGAAACGGATCAGGTCTCTTTTCTTCCGCCCCGGATCGAGCTTGTCGAGTCTTTCAAGCAGGACATCCCATTCGCCTGTCGGGTACAGGTTGAGGCATTCATCCTTTCCCTTGCTGATATAAAGGATCTCCGCAACCTCGGCCGGAATGATCCTTCTGAACTTCGCCGGGATCATCAGGCGGCCCTTCGAATCGAGTTTGCAGATGGAACGTCCACTAAATTTCTGCATGACGGATCCTGTTTCCGAATCGCTTCTGGTTCTGAATCGTCTCTGGTTCCGAATGGTGCCGGGCCATGTTGCAGAACGGTTTTTTTCCCGCTAAAACCGTCTCTCTATTACCACTTCGCCCCACTTTATCCCACTTGTCCCCACCTGTCAAGAAAAATGTTTCCTGTAAATAAATATTTTGGCGATTATAACATGATGGTATAAAATCGGTTAGCTTGAGCAGCGAAATGGTGAGCAAAAAAATGTGCGTTTCCCACCACATTCCCACCTGGAAAAAAGCTCGGGCCGGACCTGGTTGTTCCGCTCTCCCGGATCACAAATCCTAGAACCGGACATGCCTGCCCCCGCTATCCTGTGCCAGGTACTGCCCCGCTTTCCTGTAACAGGTAATGCCCCTATCTCGCTTGCCGGGTATCACCCCGCGCGCCTGTTTCCATTTGCCGGCCCGCGCTCCCGGATCAGTCGTTCAGGCAAACTTCATCCGCGTTCCCTCGTTCATGTGAAATTCCACTTCAAACTCCACCTGTCCCGAGTTTTCATCCCCGAAGATCCCTGGAAAAATAATCACTTTTTTTGTTCTTTTTTTCATTTTTTACTTGACACGTTTTTCGGGACCATTTCCGGGAAGTCTCTGTTATTACATATAGTTAGCCCTCAGACGCGCTCTCGTCGCGTCTGTGAGCATCTCTCGCTTTTTTTGACTTTTTTCTCGTTTTTTCTTGTGAACACACTCCCTGGCTGTTTATAGAGCCCTCAAAAACTAATGGTATAATACTCAAGACGTTGATCTCTTTCAGCGTCGTGAACAGCGACACGGCCGCCATCTCGAGGCGGCGGCCGTGTCGTCTGTACAACCATTCAACGGGAGGTGTGGGATGATGAAGTCAGAAAACAAAATTCCCATAAATCCACATGCAGAACTCACAGTAAACGAAACGAATGCGGGGATAAATAGCACCGGCTCAAGATGCCCCATGCCGGAACTCCCAGGAATTTCCCTGTCGGGGCTCTCCGATACAGAGCTGATTCGAAGAACCCATCGACTCGATGAAATAGAAAGAGATACCGTGCTCTCCATGATCTTTCACCTTCTGGAGATAGAAAAACGGGGACTGTACAGGGAACGGGGCTGCCCCTCTCTATTCTACTTCTGCATACGCAGTCTCGGTTACTCGAGATCCA
Source organism: Candidatus Krumholzibacteriota bacterium (assembly GCA_030672805.1). Lineage (GTDB taxonomy): Bacteria > Krumholzibacteriota > Krumholzibacteriia > Krumholzibacteriales > Krumholzibacteriaceae > DAOVFR01. The sequence goes on along the minus strand of DAOVFR010000272.1, from coordinate 127 downwards.
CCGCTGCCAGGAGGGTCCGTGTTGTGCGGTGCATGCGGGACTATCCGGAAGTACGAGATATGCTCTCCGTGGGCAAGATAACCCCCTGCACCGTATCGATGATCTCGGGGGTCATTAAACCCGGTAA